>NZ_JBHTSA010000091.1:0-33313 GCF_042795405.1 Streptomyces sp. NPDC056480
GCCCCCCCGGCCCGCCGCGCCCCCCGGGGCCGGGGCCTGCCGCCCGCCGGCCGCGGGGGGGGGCCCCCCCCCCCCCCCTTCCGGGGGTGTCGAGCGCGTGGTGCTCGACGGAGGTGGGTCTTTCGGGCGGTGCCGGGCCGGACGGTGCCGGGCCGGGCGATGCCGGGCCGGGCGGTGCCCGGTCGGACGATGCCGGGCCGGGCGATGCCGGGTCAGTCGGTGCCGAACTCCATCGCGGCGCGGTCCAGCATCTCGTCCTCGTCCGTGGCCTCGCCGCGGGACGCGATGGCCTCCGCGCCGCCCTCGGGAAGCTCCGTCAGGGTGCCGATCAGACCGGTCGCGGCCGCCTGGGCGGCACCGATCGCGGGGCTGCCGGTGCCGAGCAGGCCGAGGCCCGCGTACTGCTCCAGCTTGGCGCGGGAGTCGGCGATGTCGAGGTTCCGCATGGTGAGCTGGCCGATCCGGTCCACCGGCCCGAAGGCCGAGTCCTCGGTGCGCTCCATGGACAGCTTGTCCGGGTGGTAGCTGAACGCCGGGCCCGTCGTGTCGAGGATCGAGTAGTCCTCGCCGCGCCGCAGCCGCAGCGTCACCTCGCCGGTGACGGCCGCGCCGACCCAGCGCTGGAGCGACTCGCGGACCATCAGCGCCTGCGGGTCGAGCCACCGGCCCTCGTACATCAGCCGGCCGAGACGCCGTCCCTCGTTGTGGTACTGGGCGAGGGTGTCCTCGTTGTGGATGGCGTTGACCAGCCGCTCGTACGCGGCGTGCAGCAGGGCCATGCCGGGCGCCTCGTAGATGCCGCGGCTCTTGGCCTCGATGATCCGGTTCTCGATCTGGTCCGACATGCCCATGCCGTGGCGGCCGCCGATGGCGTTCGCCTCCATGACGAGGTCGACGGCGGAGGCGAACTCCTTGCCGTTGATGGACACCGGCCGGCCCTGCGCGAAGCCGATCGTGACGTCCTCGGTGTCGATCTCGACCGACGGGTCCCAGAAGCGGACGCCCATGATCGGCTCGACGGTCTCCACGCCGGTGTCGAGGTGCTCCAGCGTCTTGGCCTCGTGGGTGGCGCCCCAGATGTTGGCGTCGGTGGAGTACGCCTTCTCCGTGCTGTCGCGGTACGGCAGCTCGTGGGCGACGAGCCACTCCGACATCTCCTTGCGGCCGCCGAGCTCCGTCACGAAGTCGGCGTCGAGCCAGGGCTTGTAGATGCGCAGGTGCGGGTTGGCGAGCAGGCCGTAGCGGTAGAACCGCTCGATGTCGTTGCCCTTGAAGGTCGAGCCGTCGCCCCAGATCTGGACGTTGTCCTCGAGCATCGCCCGCACGAGGAGGGTGCCGGTGACGGCACGGCCGAGAGGCGTGGTGTTGAAGTACGCGCGGCCGCCGGAGCGGATGTGGAACGCCCCGCAGGTGAGTGCGGCGAGCCCCTCCTCGACCAGCGCGGCGCGGCAGTCGACCAGGCGCGCGATCTCGGCACCGTAGGTCTTGGCACGGCCGGGCACCGAGGCGATGTCGGGCTCGTCGTACTGACCGATGTCGGCGGTGTAGGTGCAGGGGATGGCGCCCTTGTCGCGCATCCATGCGACCGCGACGGAGGTGTCGAGGCCGCCGGAGAAGGCGATGCCGACGCGCTCGCCGGCGGGCAGGGAGGTGAGGACCTTGGACATAGGAAGAGTATGCATCATCTCGCATGGTCATGCAAAGGGGTGCCGGTGGGGGAGTGTGGAATCGCCCCTTCCGGCACCCTGCGCACGATCAGCATGCGCGGTCGTGGCGCTCGGCGCATCCGGTCGTGGGTCAGGGCCATCTCGCCGAGCTCGCCGCTCTCGCGCCGGGTGGGCCGCCACCGGGGGCCGGGCGGTCCGTCCTCGAAGAGCCGCTCGCCGTCCCCGGCGACCTCCGGGCGGATCGGCGGATGGAGCCGGCCCGCCAGGTCCGCGGCGAGGAGCGCCTTGGTGACGCTCGGGCTGGTGTTGGCCGGGATGTCGGCCTCGCCGTGGCTCTCGAGTCCGGCGACGACCTCGCGGCCGGGGCGCTCGCCATCCGGGCGCGTTCCCGCGGGGCGGCGGTCAGGGCGGTCGACAGGACCACCTTCCCCATGTCGACGAGTCGCTTCGCGGAGCCGCGGTCGCGCGGCTCGGCGCTCCGTCGTTGCATAAAACTACCGGAGTACGTATAGTCATGCCATCCATGAGGAGGGTTTCGATGACGGTACGAGTAGCAGTGGCGGGTGCGAGCGGATACGCGGGCGGAGAGCTCCTGCGTCTCCTTCTCGCCCACCCCCACGTGGAGATCGGCGCCCTGACCGGCCACTCCAACGCCGGCCAGCGGCTCGGGGCCCTGCAGCCCCATCTGCTGCCGCTCGCCGACCGCGTCCTCGTGCCCACCACCGCCGACGAGCTCGCCGGCCACGACGTCGTGTTCCTCGCGCTGCCGCACGGCCAGTCCGCGGCCGTCGCCGAGCAGCTCGGCCCGGACGTCCTCGTCGTCGACATGGGCGCCGACTTCCGGCTCAAGGAGCCCGCCGACTGGGAGACGTACTACGGCTCCCCGCACGCCGGCACCTGGCCGTACGGCCTTCCCGAACTGCCGGGTGCCCGCGCCGCCCTCCAGGGGTCCAAGCGGGTCGCCGTACCCGGTTGCTACCCGACCGCCGTCTCGCTCGCGCTCTTCCCCGCGTACGAGAACGGGCTCGCCGAGCCCGAGGCCGTGATCGTCGCGGCCTCCGGAACCTCGGGCGCCGGCAAGGCGGCCAAGCCGCACCTGCTCGGCAGCGAGGTCATGGGCAGCATGTCGCCGTACGGCGTCGGCGGCGGCCACCGGCACACCCCCGAGATGATCCAGAACCTCAGCGGACCGGCGGGGGAGCGGGTCACCGTCTCCTTCACGCCGACCCTGGCGCCGATGCCCCGCGGCATCCTCGCCACCTGCACCGCCACCGCGAAGCCGGGCGTCACCGCCGAGACCGTACGGGCCGCGTACGAGAAGGCCTTCGCGGACGAGCCGTTCGTCCATCTGCTCCCCGAGGGGCAGTGGCCCGCGACGGCGTCCGTCTACGGTTCCAACGCCGTTCAGGTGCAGGTCGCGTACGACGCGGCGGCGAACCGGATCATCGCGATCAGCGCCATCGACAATCTCACCAAGGGCACCGCCGGCGGCGCGGTGCAGAGCATGAACATCGCCCTCGGGCTCCCCGAGGACACCGGACTTTCCACGATTGGAGTCGCTCCGTGAGCGTCACCGCAGCGAAGGGATTCACGGCGGCGGGCATCGCCGCCGGGATCAAGCAGAACGGCAACCCGGACCTGGCCCTCGTGGTCAACACCGGGCCCCGCCGCGCCGCCGCGGGAGTCTTCACCTCCAACCGCGTCAAGGCCGCCCCCGTCGTCTGGTCCCAGCAGGTGCTCGCCGACGGCGAGCTGACCGCCGTCGTCCTCAACTCCGGCGGCGCCAACGCCTGCACCGGACCCCAGGGCTTCCAGGACACCCACGCCACCGCCGAGAAGGTCGCCGAGGTCCTCAGCGCCAAGGGCGCCGAGGTCGGCGCGGGCGAGATCGCCGTCGCCTCCACCGGCCTCATCGGCATCCTGCTCCCCATGGACAAGCTCCTCCCCGGCGTCGAGAAGGCCGCGGCCGAGCTGTCCGAGCACGGCGGCGAGAAGGCCGCCATCGCCATCAAGACCACCGACACCGTCCACAAGACCTCCGTGGTGACGAAGGACGGCCCCGGCGGCGGCTGGACGGTCGGCGGCATGGCCAAGGGCGCCGGCATGCTCGCCCCCGGCCTCGCCACGATGCTCGTCGTGCTCACCACCGACGCCGACGTCGACAGCGCGGGCCTGGACAGCGCCCTGCGCGGCGCCACCCGCGTCACCTTCGACCGGGTCGACTCCGACGGCTGCATGTCCACCAACGACACCGTCCTCCTCCTCGCCTCCGGCTCCTCCGGCGTCACGCCGGAGCAGGACGCGTTCACCGGGGCCGTACGGGAGGTCTGCGACGACCTCGCCCGCCAGCTCATCGGCGACGCCGAGGGCGCCAGCAAGGACATCCGCATCGAGGTGATCAACGCCGCCACCGAGGACGACGCCGTCGAGGTGGGCCGGTCCATCGCCCGCAACAACCTCCTCAAGTGCGCCATCCACGGCGAGGACCCCAACTGGGGCCGGGTGCTGTCCGCCATCGGCACGACGGCGGCGGCCTTCGAGCCCGACGAGCTCAACGTCGCCATCAACGGCGTCTGGGTCTGCAAGAACGGCTCCGTCGGCGAGGACCGCGACCTGGTCGACATGCGCTACCGGGAGGTCACCGTCACCGCCGACCTCGCCGCCGGCACCGAGTCCGCCGTCATCTGGGCGAACGACCTCACCGCCGACTACGTCCACGAGAACAGCGCGTACTCGTCATGAGCGACCCGCAGAACCCCCAGAACCCCCAGAACCCCGAGAGCACGACCCGGAAGCACACCGCGCTCCCCAAGGCCGAGATCCTCATCGAGGCCCTGCCCTGGCTCACGCGGCACAACGGCAAGACGGTCGTCATCAAGTTCGGCGGCAACGCCATGATCGACGAGGACCTGAAGGCCGCCTTCGCCCAGGACGTCGTCTTCCTGCGCCAGGCCGGCCTCAAGCCGGTCGTCGTGCACGGCGGCGGCCCCCAGATCAGCGCCGCCCTCGACCGGCACGGCATCGTCAGCGAGTTCAAGGCGGGCCTGCGGGTCACCACCGAGGACGCCATGGACGTCGTACGGATGGTCCTCGCCGGACAGGTCCAGCGCGAGCTCGTCGGGCTGCTCAACCAGCACGGACCGCTCGCCGTCGGTCTCACCGGCGAGGACGCCCACACCATCACCGCCACCCGCCACCGGCCGGTCGTGGGCGGCGAGCAGATCGACATCGGCCGGGTCGGTGAGATCACCGCCATCGACACCGGCGCCATCCAGGCGCTCCTGGAGGACGGCCGGATCCCGGTCATCTCCTCCATCGCCCGCTCCCAGGACGACGGACATGTCTACAACGTCAATGCTGATACGGCGGCTGCGGCACTCGCTGCGGCGCTGGGCGCCGAGACGCTGATGGTCCTGACCGACGTCGAGGGCCTCTACGAGGACTGGCCGCACAGCGACGAGGTCATCAGCCGGCTCACCGCGAGCCAGCTGGAGAAGCTGCTGCCCGAGCTCTCCAGCGGCATGGTCCCCAAGATGGAGGGCTGCCTGCACGCCGTACGGAACGGGGTCACCACGGCCCGCGTGATCGACGGCCGGGTCCAGCACTCGATCCTGCTGGAGATCTTCACCGACGAGGGCATCGGCACGATGGTCGTGCCGGACGGACAGGGGGAATGATGAGCGGCACCACGCGGCCCGGCAACGAGCGGCTGACCCAGCGGTGGCAGGACTCGCTGATGAACAACTACGGCACCCCCCGGCTGCCCCTCGTCCGCGGTGAGGGCGCCAAGGTCTGGGACGCCGACGGCAACGCGTACCTGGACTTCGTCGGCGGCATCGCGGTGAACGCCCTCGGCCACGGCCACCCGGCGATCGTCGAGGCCGTCACCCGGCAGATCCAGACCCTCGGCCACGTCTCCAACCTCTTCGTCGCCGAACCGCCCGTCGCCCTCGCCGAGAAGCTCCTCGCGCTCTTCGGCCGGCCCGGCAAGGTCTTCTTCTGCAACTCGGGCGCCGAGGCCGTCGAAGGCGCCTTCAAGATCGGTCGGCTCACCGGCCGGTCCCACATGGTCGCCACCCAGGGCGGCTTCCACGGCCGGACGATGGGCTCCCTCGCGCTCACCGGCCAGCCCGCCAAGCAGACCCCGTTCCTTCCGCTGCCCGGCGACGTGACACATGTGCCGTACGGGGACGTCGAAGCGCTCCGCGCCGCCGTCACCGAGGACACCGCCCTCGTGATCATCGAGCCGATCCAGGGCGAGAACGGCGTCGTCGTCCCGCCCCCCGGCTACCTCAAGGCGGCCCGGGAGATCACCCGCGCCACCGGCACCCTCCTCGTCCTCGACGAGGTGCAGACCGGCATCGGCCGCTGCGGCCACTGGTTCGAGTACCAGGCCCACGAGGGCGTCGAGCCCGATGTCGTGACCCTCGCCAAGGGCCTCGGCGGTGGCCTCCCGCTCGGTGCGACCGTCGCCTTCGGCCCCGCCGCGGACCTCTTCGGGCCCGGTCACCACGGCACCACCTTCGGGGGGAACCCGGTGGCCTGCGCCGCCGGGATCGCCGTTCTCGACACCCTCGGCGCCGACGCGGCCCTCGATCACGTGAAGGCGGTCGGGGAGCGGCTGAGGCAGGGAATCGAAGGTCTCGGGCACCCGCTGGTCTCCCACGTCCGTGGTGCGGGCCTCCTGCTGGGTATCGTGCTCACGGAGTCCCTCGCACCTCAGGTGCAGCAGGCGGCTCAGGACGCCGGCCTCCTGGTGAACGCGCCCGCCCCCGATGTCGTACGGATCATGCCTCCGCTGGTCCTCACCGACGCCGAGGCGGACGCCTTCCTCCAGGCCCTGCCCGGAGTCCTCGACGTGGCGAACGGGCAAGGACGAACCGGAGAATGAGACGACGATGACCGACGCGCAGGAGAACGAGCACGGAGGGCCGTCGGTTCCGCAGACCCGCACCGCTCGCCACCGCAGGATCGTCGACATCCTCAACCGGCAGCCGGTGCGCTCGCAGAGCCAGCTCGCCAAGCTCCTCGCGGACGACGGGCTGAGCGTCACCCAGGCGACGCTCTCCCGCGACCTCGACGAGCTGGGCGCGGTGAAGATCCGCAACACCGGCGGCGAGCTGATCTACGCGGTGCCCAGCGAGGGCGGTTTCCGCACCCCGCAGGCCCCGCTCGGCGAGTCCGCGAAGGAGGAGCGCATGCGGCGCCTCTCCGGCGAGCTGCTGATCTCCGCCGAGGCGTCCGCCAACCTGGTGGTCCTGCGGACTCCGCCGGGCGCCGCCCAGTTCCTCGCGTCGGCCATCGACCAGGCCGAACTCCACGCGATCCTCGGCACGATCGCGGGCGACGACACCCTGCTGCTCATCAGCCGCGACCCGGCGGGCGGCCAGGCGCTCGCGGACCACCTGCTGAAGCTGGCGCAGAAGTAGCGGAAGCAGCCGCGCCTCAGTAGCGCGTGATCGCCGTCGGCCCGCCGCCGCGGGTGCCGACGGCGATGTGCGGCCGGCGCGCGGGATCGGCCCAGGCGAGCACGGCGCGCATGGCGTCCGCCGGGACGGAGACGCAACCCGCGGTCGCGCCGAGCCCGTTGACGTGCAGGAAGATCCCGGCGCCGCGTCCGCGGACCGGCCGGTCGTAGTTGAAGCCGATGACGAGCCCGTACGCGTACTGGCGGCGGTACGTGACCAGGTGCTCGGCCCGGGCCGCCCGGCAGTCCCGGGGCAGCCCCTCGACCCAGCGGTTGTACGAGCGGGAGTCGTTGTCCTGGCACCACCAGGACCGCCGGGTCACACGCGTGTAGCGGTACGAGGTCCCCACGGGCGCGGGCTCGATCCCGAAGGCGTAGGGGAGTCGGTAGAGCCCGGTGGGCGTGGTGTTCGTCCCCTGCCGTCGCCGGGCGCCCTCGGCCAGTCCCTTCGCCCCGAACCGGGCGGGCGCCGACCCGGCCTTCACCCACCGGCCGCCGCGCCGGTCCCACCAGGTCAGGGTGCCCGTGGTGGATCCGGTGCCGGCGGCCTCCGCGGTGATCAGCTGGGACCCGCCACCGGTGTCCGCCATGCGCGCGGGCAGCGGTACGGGACCGGGCGCGGCGCCGAGGGACAGCAGGGCGGCCCCGAGAACGAGCAGGGTGCGGGGGAGTGTGGTGCGCATGGGCGCGAGGCTAGGGCCGCGGGCCCGGCCCGACCGGCAGGACACCCCCGGGGCCGAGCGGCGCGCCACGCGTACGGGAGGCGGCCGGCCGGAGGCCTGCGGCAGCGGCGGCAGGGGGGAGCGGCAGCGCGGGCAGCCCGTCGAGGCCGGTCGCGATGCGGTCGGTTCCGTCTCAAGCCACGGGCCGCCGAAAGGGGTTGAGCACGCCTCGGAGGCCGAGTGTCCGGCGTATCCCCGAGCGTGCCGGGGTCGGCGCGGCGGCCGTGTCCCGGCGCGGGCCCCCGCCGGCCTCCGGCAGGGGCGTCGCCACGCCTTCCCCGGGCCGGGGGGCGGGGGTGGCAGGACTGTGGCGGGGAAGGTCGCCGACCGGGAAGTGGTCGGCCCAGGGCAGCAGGGCCCGCCTGGTCTCGCGGACGACGCGTGGCGAGCCGTCACCGAGCAGGGGTGCGAGGCGGGCGGGGCGGACGGCGTCCAGGACGCGCAGCCCCGCCACGGCGGCGGCCCGTACCCGGGGCCGCTCGTCGCCGGTCAGCGACCACAGCGTCTGCGCGTCCGTGGCCCGGTCGCCGCACTCGGCGAGACCCAGCGGCGCGTGGTGGGGCATTCCGTCGCCCGCCGCGCAGGCGGCCCGGTAGAGCGGCAGCGGTTCGGTTCCGGCCTGCCGGAGCACCCAGCGGGCGCACGCGCGCACCAGCGCGGAGCGGTCGTACAGGAACGGTTCGGCCTCCTCGGCCCGGCCCGCCTTGCGCAGCCCCGTGACCCCCGCCGCCCGGATCCGGCCCTGCCGGGCGGTCAGCAGGCGGGTGAGGGGCGCCCCGTCGGCCGCTCGGCCGACCGTCCCGACGGCGGCGAGCACGGCGTTCGCGCACAGGTCCTGGACGACCACGTCGGAGTCGGTGGTGGCGGTCGCCGCGAGCTGTGCGGGGGAGAGGAGGCCGCGGTCGACGGCGATCCGGTGGGCGAGCCGCCGGACCCTCCGGTCCCGGCTCGCGCGCAGGACGGTCACACCGGCCTCCGGTCCCTCCCGCAGCAGCCGGCCGAGCATCTCGGCCGCGGCGTCTCCGTGCCTCCGGCCGGCGGTGCGGAGGATCACGGGGGCGAGGGCGGCGAGCGCCTCGGCCGGCCGGTCTGGCGGGCCCGACAGCTCCGCGTCCAGTACGGCCCGCGCCCGGTCCCGTACCGGCTCGGCCCAGTCGGCGCACCGGATCACGACCAGGGGCAGGAGCGCGGGCACGTCCGTCGCGTACGCGAGAGCGGCCTCCCGGATCCGGCCGTCGGGTCCGCACAGCGCGACGGCCAGCTCCTCGACGCCGGGCCGGCGGGTCCGGTCGCCGTCGGGGAACCAGGTGTGGGCGGGCGGGAGGCCGCCGTACCGGAGCGCACCCCGGATGTCCTCGTCGAGCGCGGTCCACGCGTCGGCGTCGACCGCCGTGCCCCTGTCGAGCACCTGGGCGATCCGGTGCCGGATCTCGTCGAACGCACTGCTCCGCATGGCCGGAGCCTAGATCCGGGTCGGCGGTCGCCGCCCCCGGATTTCGGGCGACGGAGCAGCGCGTTGACAAACCATACGGTGCATTGCATAGTTATGCCTACGACAGGATGGCGTCGGCCCCGCCGCCGACCCTGGCGTGACCCGCCCCCGTTGAACAGGTCGCCGCCCGTCCCCGTCGTGGACGAGGCGGTGGCGGCAGTACCCATTCTCCCGAGGAGCAGCAGCTGTGAGCAGCAACAACGGTGACGTCCGGCTCTGGGGCGGACGGTTCGCCGACGGGCCCGCCGAGGCCCTGGCGAAGTTGTCCGCGTCGGTCCACTTCGACTGGCGCCTCGCGCCGTACGACATCGCCGGTTCCCGCGCCCACGCACGCGTGCTGCACAAGGCCGGGCTGCTCACCGAGGACGAGCTGACCCGCATGCTCGCCGGTCTCGACCGGCTCGAGGCGGACGTCGCCGACGGCACCCTCGTCGGCACCATCGCCGACGAGGACGTCCACACCGCCCTGGAGCGCGGTCTCCTGGAGCGCGTCGGCCCGGACCTCGGCGGCAAGCTGCGCGCCGGCCGGTCCCGCAACGACCAGGTCGCCACCCTCTTCCGGATGTACCTGCGCGACCACGCCCGGATCATCGGCGGGCTCGTCGCCGACCTCCAGGACGCCCTCGTCGGCCTCGCCGAGGCGCACCCGGCCGTCGCGATGCCCGGCCGTACGCACCTCCAGCACGCCCAGCCGGTGCTCTTCGCCCACCACGTCCTGGCCCACGCCCAGTCCCTCTCCCGGGACGCCGAGCGGCTGCGGCAGTGGGACACCCGGACGGCCGTCTCCCCGTACGGCTCCGGCGCCCTCGCCGGCTCCTCCCTCGGGCTCGACCCGGAGGCGGTCGCCAAGGACCTGGGCTTCGAGCGCGGTTCGGTCGGCAACTCGATCGACGGCACGGCCTCCCGCGACTTCGTCGCCGAGTTCGCCTTCATCACCGCGATGATCGGCATCAACGTGTCGCGGATCGCGGAGGAGATCATCATCTGGAACACGAAGGAGTTCTCCTTCGTGACCCTCCACGACGCCTTCTCCACCGGCTCGTCGATCATGCCGCAGAAGAAGAACCCGGACATCGCCGAGCTCGCCCGGGGCAAGTCCGGCCGGCTCATCGGCAACCTCACCGGCCTCCTCGCCACGCTCAAGGCGCTCCCGCTCGCCTACAACCGCGACCTCCAGGAGGACAAGGAGCCGGTCTTCGACTCCTGCGACCAGCTCGAGGTCCTGCTGCCCGCCTTCACCGGCATGATGGCCACGCTCACCGTCAACCGGGAGCGCATGGAGGAGCTGGCCCCGGCCGGCTTCTCGCTCGCGACGGACATCGCGGAGTGGCTGGTCAAGCAGGGCGTCCCGTTCCGGGTGGCGCACGAGGTGGCCGGCGAGTGCGTGAAGGTCGCCGAGTCCGAGGGCAAGGAGCTGGACGAGCTCACGGACGAGCAGTTCGCCAAGATCTCCGAGCACCTCACCCCCGAGGTCCGCACGGTCCTCAACGTCCCCGGCGCCCTCGCCTCCCGCAGCGGCCGTGGCGGCACCGCCCCCTCGGCGGTCGCCGTCCAGCTCGTCGAGGTCAAGGCCGACCTGGTGATCCAGCACGCCTGGGCCGAGGCCAAGAAGTAGCCCCGGGGCCGCACGGCCCTCAGAGCGTCACCGCGCCGCCGCCCAGTCCGCGAGCGCGTCGAAGTCCGGCCGGAGCAGTCCGAGCCGGGGGTCGACGTGCAGCAGCAGGGCGGCGGCGCGGTGCCGCTGCTCCACGTACGCGTGGTCGTACGCGGTGATGTCGTCGTCGACCCAGGCGAACGGCCGCCCTTCCGCGTACTCCAGGATGTACTGCGTCTTCCAGAAGGTCCCGTGAGGGGCCTTTCCGTGCATCTGGGGCCAGTCGATGAACGGCAGCTCGGGCAGCCCCAGGTGGGGCCCTATCCAGTCGTTCGCCTCGCCCTTCCAGGTCGTCGCCCAGACCAGCTCGTACGCCCCCGCCAGCGCGAGCAGCTCGCCCCCGTGCGCGGGGTTCAGCCACACCCGCAGGGGCTTCGTCCCGAACCAGCCGCCCGGCCGCATCCGGTGGGTCGCGTACCCCGCCGGGCGTCGCTCGGGCTTCGCCGCGTACGGATTCAGCGGCCCGTCGACGTCGATGAGCAGCAGTGGCTTCGTCATGATCAGAGCATCCCGTCCCCGCCCCCGTGAGGCGTCGAAATATTGAATGAGACATTGATGTCTCATTCGGTGTATGGTCGTCTCATGTCAGTCGACCGCACCCAGGTGCTCCACGCAGCCGCCGCCCTGCTCTCCCGCAAGGCGACCGCCACGATGGACGAGGTCGCCCGGTCCGCCGGGATCGGCCGCGCCACGCTGCACCGGCACTTCGCCGGCCGGGACGCCCTGGTGCGGGCGCTCGAAGAGCTCGGGCTCCAGGAGATGGAGGCGGCGCTCGACCGCGCCGGGCTCGACGACGGGCCCGAGGACGAGGTCGTACGCCGGCTCATCGCCGAGGTCGAGCACGTCGCCCCCCTGCTGTCGTTCCTCGTCACCGAGAACCAGCTCTTCGAGGGCGACCAGCAGCACGTCGGCTGGGCCCGCATCGACGCCCGCGTCTCCGCGCTCTTCCGGAGCGGACAGGAGAGCGGCGTCTTCCGGATCGATCTGACCCCCGCTTGGCTCGCCGAGGCCTTCTACGGGCTCGTCGGTTCCGGCGCCTGGGCCGTGCAGGACGGCCGGGTCGCCGCCAAGGACTTTCAGTACATGATCGCCGAGCTGCTGCTCGGCGGAGCGCGCAGGAGCGTGGAGAAGTGACCGTCAGCACCCTCAAGACCACAGGCCATACCGAGGGCGTGCGCCGCCCCGGCCGGTGGCTCGCCCTCTCCGTTCTCGTCCTGGCCGTCCTCCTCGTGGCGGTCGACGCCACGGTGCTGGGACTCGCCACCCCCTTCCTCTCCGAGGACCTGAAGCCCTCCGGCACCCAGCTGCTCTGGATCGGTGACGTCTACTCCTTCGTCATCGCCGGACTCCTGGTCTCCATGGGCAGCCTCGGCGACCGCATCGGCCGCAAGAAGCTGCTCCTGATCGGTGCCACCGCCTTCGGCGCCGTCTCCGTGCTCAACGCCTACGCGACCAGCCCCGAGATGATGATCGTGGCGCGCGCCCTGCTCGGCGTCGCCGGCGCGACCCTGATGCCATCCACCCTGGCGCTCATCCGGAACCTCTTCCACGACCCGCGCGAGCGCAGCCTCGCCATCGGCATCTGGGGTGCCATGGCCTCGGCCGGCGCCGCCGTCGGACCTGTCGTCGGAGGCTTCCTCCTTGAGCACTTCTGGTGGGGCTCGGTCTTCCTGATCAACCTGCCCGTCATGGCGGTCCTCGTCTTCGTCGGCATCAAGCTGATCCCGGAGTCCAAGAACCCCGCCCCGGGTCCCTGGGACCTGCCGAGCGTCGCCCTCTCCCTCGTCGGCCTGATCGGCATCGTCTACGCGATCAAGGAACTGGCCTCGCACGGCCTCTCCCCGGACGCGGGCGTCGCCGCCCTGGTCGGTGCCGGTGCCCTGACCTGGTTCGTCCGCCGGCAGCTGACCCTGCCCGCGCCGCTCCTGGACATGCGGCTGTTCCGCCACCGCGGCTTCTCGGGCGCCGTCCTCGCCGACCTGCTGACCATCCTCGGCCTCTCCGGCCTGGTGTTCTTCCTGTCCCAGTTCTTCCAGCTGGTGCAGGGCCGGCAGCCGCTGGAGGCCGGACTCGCCGAACTCCCGGCGGCGGTCGGCGCGGTCACGGCCGGTCTGATCGCGGGTCTGGTGGCCCGTCGCTTCTCCGTGCGGTCCGTGGTGGCCGGCGGTCTCGCGGCGGTCGGCCTCTCGCTCGCGGTCCTGACGACGCTCGACCAGCACACCGGCTACCCGCTGCTCGGCGCCGCCCTGCTCGTGGTCGGTGTGGGCGCCGGATTCGCCTTCACCGTCACCGCCGACGTGATCCTGTCCACCGTCCCGAAGGACCAGGCCGGCTCGGCCTCCGCGGTCTCCGAGACCGCGTACGAACTGGGCGCCGCGCTCGGCATCGCCGTCCTCGGCTCGATCGTGACCGGCGTCTACCGGGGCTTCGCCACCCCGGCCCACGTCCCCTCCGACGTCGCGTCCGCCGCCCACGAATCGCTCGGCGGCGCGGTCGAGGCCTCCGGCGCCCTCGCCCCGGACACGGCGACGGCCCTGGTGTCGGCCGCCCAGGAGGCCTTCGTCGACGGTCTGCGCATCGCGGCCGGCGTCGGCGCGGCGGTCCTCCTCGCGACGGCGGTCGCGGCCTGGTTCCTGCTCAAGGGCCAGAAGCTGGAGGACGGCGTCGAGCACTGACACCCGGCGGACACGACGGTGCCCCGTACGGCCAGGAGGCCGTACGGGGCACCGTCACATGTCGGTCGGGGCCGGGCCGTCGTCCTTGGGGGACCAGCGGCCGTCCGCCGGGGACGTACGGCCCCGGGAGCCGCGCGGGCCCAGGGGAACCACGCGGCCTTCGCCTCGGGAACCACGCGGCCTTCGCCTCGGGGACTACGCGGCCTTCGCCTTCGTGGCGTACATGTCCACGTACTCCTGCCCCGACAGCCGCATGACCTCGGCCATCACCGAGTCCGTCACCGCCCGCAGCACATACCGATCGCGGTCCATCCCGTCGTACCGCGAGAACTCCATCGCCTCGCCGAAGCGGACCGTCACCCGGCCCGGACGCGGGAAGCCCGCACCGCCCGGCTGGATCTTGTCGGTGCCGATCATCGCGAACGGGATCACCGGCGCGCCCGTCATCAGGGTCAGCCGCGCGATGCCCGTACGGCCCCGGTACAGACGGCCGTCGGGGGAGCGGGTGCCCTCCGGGTAGATCGAGAAGATCTTGCCCTCCTCGAGGACCCGGCGGCCGGTCATCAGGGCCGCCACACCACCGCGGCCGCCGTCCCGGTCCACCGGGATCATGCCGACGCTGGTGAAGAACCAGGCCATCGCCCGGCCCTTGACGCCCTTGCCCGTCACGTACTCGTCCTTGCCGATGAAGTAGACCGGACGGTCCAGGCAGATCGGCATGATCATCGAGTCGATGAAGGTCAGGTGGTTGCCCGCGAGGATGACGGGACCGGTCCCCGGAATGTTCTCGGCGCCCTCCACGCGGGGGCGGAACATCAGGCGCATGACCGGCCCGAGCACTGCCTTGATGATCGCGAGACGGGACAACGGTTCCTCCGGTGGGACGCGGGTCAGTCGAGCTGACGGTGCAGCTGGCGACGATACTCGCGGGTCACGTCCGTGCGCACATCGGGTTCACCGAGTGGATACGCAGTGTTGACGTGTGTTTCCGCCACGTTCGGCGTAGGTCTGCCGCCCGTAGGGCCCCGCTGCCTAGCGTCGGAGGCACCCGTCGACAGGCAGCGGGACATGACACAGGAGGACACCACATGACCCAGGGCGAACGCCGGATCCCGGCCCGGCGCACGGTTCTCGGAGCGGCGGGCGCCACCGTCCTCGGCGCCTCCACGGCCCTCGCCGCCGGCGGCGGCGTGGCACAGGCGGCGGCGTCGGGCACCGCCGGAGCCCCGTCCGCCGCGGCGGGCCGCAGCCACGGTCACGGCCGCGGCTACCGCTCCCTCCCCGCCCCCACCGTCATCGCCCACCGGGGCGCCAGCGGCTACCGCCCCGAGCACACCCTCGGCTCCTACCGGCACGCCCTGGACCTCGGCGCCCACGTCATCGAGCAGGACCTCGTCCCCACCAAGGACGGGCACCTGGTCTGCCGTCACGAGAACGACATCACCGGCACCACCGACGTCGCCGACCACCCCGAGTTCGCGTCCCGCAGGACCACCAAGAGCGTCGACGGCGTCTCCCTCACCGGCTGGTTCACCGAGGACTTCACCCTCGCCGAGCTCAAGACCCTCCGCGCCAAGGAGCGCATTCCGGCCGTCCGCCAGGAGAACACCCTCTACGACGGCCGCTGGACGGTCCCCACCTTCGAGGAGGTGCTGCGCTGGGCCGAGGAGGAGGGCCGCCGCCGGGGCCGTGAGATCTGGCTCCACGTCGAGACCAAGCACCCCACCTACTTCCGCTCCCTCGGCCTGGGCCTGGAGGAGCGCCTCGCCAAGCTGCTCCGGCGGTACGGCCGCCACCGCGCCGACTCCCCGGTCTTCCTGCAGTCCTTCGAGCCGACCAGCATCCAGCGGCTCGCGAAGCTGGTCGACGCGCCCGGCGTGGTCCTGCTCTCCGGCGCGACCAGCCGCCCCTGGGACTTCGTCCAGACCGGGGACCCGCGGACGGTCGCCGACCTGGTCACGCCCAAGGGCCTGCGCTGGATCGCCTCGTACGCCAAGGGCATCGGCCCCACGCTCGACCTGGTGATCCCCAAGGACGCGAGCGGCCGCCTCGGCGACCCGACCACCCTGGTCCGCGACGCGCACGCCCAGGGCCTGATCCTCCACCCGTACACCCACCGCAACGAGAACTCCTTCCTGCCCGCGGACTTCCGCCGGGGCACGGACCCGACGGCGTACGGGGACTCCTTCGGGGCCCTGAAGCGCTACCTGGAGACGGGGATCGACGGCATCTTCTCCGACAACCCGGACACCGCCCTGCTGGGCGCGGCGGACTTCACCGCCCGCGACTGACCGACCGCGTACGCGAGCCGACCGCGTACCGAGTCCGACCGCGTACGCGAGGACCGCGTACCGAGTCCGACCGCGTACGCGAGGACCGTGCGGGTCCGCCGATCGGACCCGCACGACCTCCTCACGGGTGGTTTGGCGCCCGAAGCGCAACCGCGGCCGCGTGCCCCGGCATGGTGCGGTGCATGACGACCCCCGTGACCACCCCCGTGACCACCCCCGAGTCCGTCCAGGACACCGCGCCCCAGTCGGGGCCCGACGCCACCCGTGAGTCCGGCCCGGACACCGCGCCCGGCGCGGCCCCCGACGACACCCCCGGGCTCCTCGCCGCCCTCGCCCCGCTCCTCGCCGCCGAGTCGGACGCCGAGGCGCCTGCCGCCGGTGTCGAGCCGAGCGACCTGGAACAGGCCGTCTGGCTCCGCCTCCTGGAACAGCTCCGCGACACGGGAAGCGCCCCCGAGCATCCCGCCGAGTGGTTGCGCCGCGCCGTCCGCGCGGAGGCCCGCCGGGCCCGTAGGACGAGCGACCGCGAACGCCCCTACCGCGACGAACCCGGCCACGACCAGGGCGCCTCCGAGCCCCACGGTTCCCCGGAGTCCTCGCTGATGGCCGCCGAGGGCCGCCGCACCCTGCGCGCCGCCGTCACCAGGACACCCGGCCGCTGCCCCCGGGTGCTGACCGCGATGCTTGCTCCCGAGGACCCCACGTACCGGGAAATCGCAGGAGAGTTGGGTATCTCACAGGGCAGTCTGGGGCCGATGCGTTCCCGTTGCCTGGGATGCCTGCGCAGAATGCTGGCTGCAGAGGTTCCCGCCCCCGGCCGACGGGGAAGGGTGCGGTAAACCGATGATCGACAGATGAGCGGGAGGCGTGCACACATGGGCCTGAGTGTGACCATCTCAGCGGCGGACGCGGCGGACGCGGAGCACATCCTGAAGCTGCAGTACCTCTGCTACCAGAGCGAGGCGGAGCTCTACGGGGACTGGTCCATCGAACCGCTGACCCAGTCGCTCGACGCCCTGCGCGCCGAACTGGCCGAGGGGTACGGGCTGGTGGCCCGGCTCGGCGACGAGGTCGTCGCCTCCGTACGGGCCCGGCTCGACGAGGACGGCACGGTGCGGATCGCCAAGCTGATCGTGCACCCGCGGATGCAGCGGCACGGCCTCGGCGGCCGCCTTCTCGACGGCATCGAGCGCCACTTCGCCGAGACGGCCGGGACGGCGGTGCGGCCGGCCCCGTCGCCCAAGCGCTTCCAGCTCTTCACCGGCCACCGCAGCGAGGGCAATCTGCGCCTCTACCGCAGCAAGGGGTACGCGCAGGTCGCCACCCGCGAGCTCGGCCCCAAGCTCACCCTGGTGACCCTGGAGAAGGCCGCGGCCTGACTCAGGCGGCCGTCGCGGTACGCGAACGGCGCAGCCACCAGATGCCGCTCAGCGGCAGCAGGACCGGAATGAAGAGATAGCCGTAGCCGTAGTCCGACCAGACCGTCGCGTCCGGGAAGGCGGACGGCTCGACCAGCGTCCAGGTCCCCACGATCAGCACGCCCGTGAGCTCGGCGGCGCAGCACACCAGCGCCGCCCTGCGGGCCTTCTCCCCGCCCCGCACCAGCGTGTAGGTGATGAAGGCGTAGACGACGGCGGCCACCGCCGACAGGGTGTACGCGAGCGGCGCCCGGTCGAACTCGGTGGCGATCTGGTAGATCGAGCGCGAGACCGCGCCGACCGACATCACGCCGTAGAGCCAGACGAGCAGGATGCCGGGGCCCGTGACGAGACGGGCCTTCGTGCCCTGTGCCGTCTTCTGCCGCGTCTCGGTCATGGTCAGCCCACCGTCCAGATGTCGTAGAGACGCACTTCGAGCACGGCCAGGACGACCGCGCCGGCGGCCACCGTGGCCGAACCCCACCGGCTGCGCTCCGCGAGCGACATGAAGCCGGCGATGGGCACCGCGCACAGCGCCCCGAGCAGATAGGCGACGAAGATCGTCGCGCCCTCCTCGGCCTTCTCGCCACGCACCAGCTGCACGATCCCGACGATCAGCTGGACCAGGACGAGGAAGGTCACCACGGCCATGCCGATGAAGTGCCAGTCCTTGGTCGACTGGTCGCGGAAGGCGGCGAAGCCGCACCAGGCGGCGAGGGCGAGCGCGGCCACGGAGACCGCGACCGTCAGGACGTCAAGCATGGGCCCGAGGGTATTACGGTGCGAATGGCCCGATGCGCTCGCCCCCCGCGCCGTCGCCACGGGCCCGCGCGCGGACCGTGGCCTTGGCCACAGCCGGCACCCGCAAGGTCCCCGGCGGACCCCTCGCGGGCCCCGGTGCGAGGCACCCGTCCCCGCAGGCCACAGGGGGACGGCGCGCGGAATGAAGGCCTCCGAAGTGTCCGCATGGCGTCTCAATGACGTCCGCTATTCGGACAGCCCCCTTTCGTTCGCACCTGCGCATGCTTTACTTGCAGACATGACCACGACGAGCAGCCGCATCCTTGCGACCGAGGCGATCCCGACGCCCGGTGCTCGTTGTATGTGTCGAATGTGCGCCATCTGAGGGCCCCCGCCTGAGTTTCGCGCCCCGAAGCGAGACCGACGGCCGTGCCGTTCCTCCCGCCTTCCGGCGGTGGACCGTGCCCGCCCCGCGCACCGCCGAGACTCCCGGCCACCCGCCGGACCGGCCTCCGTGCGCCTGACTGTCCGAAGACGAATGCCCCGTGCACGACGGACCCCGCGTCGCGCACTCGACAGTGACGGAAACCCCCTGTGATCACCACTTCGGGCCTGACCAAGGTCTACGAGTCGCGCGGCCGCCAGGTCACCGCTCTGGACGGTGTCGACCTCCACGTCCGCGAGGGCGAGGTATTCGGCGTGATCGGCCAGAGCGGCGCCGGCAAGTCCTCGCTCATCCGCTGCGTCAACCTCCTGGAGCGCCCCACCTCCGGCACCGTGACCGTCGACGGCGTGGACCTCACCGCCCTCGCCGGCAAGGGCCGCCGCGCCGGCAAGGACCTGCGCCGGGCGCGCAGCAGCATCGGCATGGTCTTCCAGCACTTCAACCTGCTGTCCTCCCGCACGGTGAAGGACAACATCGAGCTTCCCCTGGAGATCCTCGGCGTCTCCGGAGCCGAGCGCTCCCGCCGCGCCCTCGAACTCCTCGACCTGGTCGGCCTCGCCGACAAGGCCAAGTCCTACCCGGGCCAGCTCTCGGGCGGTCAGAAGCAGCGGGTCGGCATCGCCCGTGCCCTGGCCGGCGAGCCCAAGGTCCTGCTCTCCGACGAGGCCACCAGCGCCCTCGACCCGGAGACCACCCGCTCCATCCTCCAGCTGCTGCGCGACCTCAACCGGCAGCTCGGCCTCACCGTCCTGCTCATCACGCACGAGATGGACGTCGTCAAGACGATCTGCGACTCGGCCGCGCTGATGCAGAAGGGGCGGATCGTCGAGTCCGGCACCGTGAGCGAACTGCTCGCCACCCCCGGCTCCCAGCTGGCCGCCGAGCTCTTCCCGGTCAGCGGCGCCCACACCGGCCCCGACCGCACGGTCGTCGACGTCACCTTCCACGGCGACGCCGCGACCCAGCCGGTGATCTCGCAGCTCTCCCGCACGTACAACATCGACATCTCGATCCTCGGGGCGGCGATGGACACCGTCGGGGGCAGGCAGATCGGCCGGATGCGGATCGAACTGCCCGGACGGTACGAGGACAACGTCGTCCCGGTCGGCTTCCTGCGCGAGCAGGGCCTCCAGGTCGAGGTCGTCGAGGAGACGCTCACCGAAGAAACGGTTGTCCAGGACGCGGCGACCCTGCTCGTGAAGGAAGGTGCCAAGTGACCTGGTCCGAGATGCAGCCACTGCTGGAGCAGGGCACCCTCGACACCCTCTACATGGTCCTGTGGGCCACCGTCGTCACCGTGGTCGGCGGCCTGCCGCTCGGCATCCTCCTCGTCCTCACGGACAAGGGCGGCCTGCTGCAGAACCTGCCCGTCAACAAGGTCGTCGGTGCGATCGTGAACATCGGCCGTTCGCTGCCGTTCATCATCCTGCTGATCGCCCTGATCCCCTTCACCACCCTGGTCGTCGGCACCTTCATCGGCCCCACCGCCATGATCGTGCCGCTCGCCATCGGCGCCATCCCCTTCTTCGCGCGCCTCGTCGAGACCTCCATCCGCGAGGTCGACCACGGGCTCGTCGAGGCCGTCCAGGCCATGGGCGGCGGCATCCCCACCATCGTCCGCAAGGTGCTGCTCCCGCAGGCCCTGCCCTCGCTGATCGCGGGCGTCACCACCACGGTCATCGTCCTCATCGGCTACTCGGCGATGGCCGGCGCGGTCGGCGGCGAAGGCCTCGGCTCCAAGGCCGTCACCTACGGATACCAGCGCTTCGACACCACGTTCATGCTGGTCACCATCGTGATCCTGGTTCTGATCGTGACCGTCGTCCAGCTCATCGGCGACGGGGTCGTACGACTCCTCGCCCGCCGGGGCCGTACCGCGTAACGGCTCCCCGGCCACCCCAAGACTTCGTCCTTCGAAGAACAGCCCGGACTTGTTGTCCAGGCGACCACCGCACCACCGGAAAGAGGCACTCTTCGTGCGTAAGAACATCAAGCTCACCGCCGGTATCGCCGCCACCGCCGCCCTCGCCCTCGGCCTCAGCGCCTGCGGCAGCGCCGACGCCGGCGACTCCAAGGCACTCGTCGTCGCCGCGTCCCCGACGCCGCACGCCGACATCCTCAACTACGTCAAGGACAACCTGGCCGAGAAGGCCGGCCTGAAGCTGGAGGTGCGGGAGTTCACGGACTACGTCCTGCCGAACACCGCCACCGAGACCGGCCAGGTCGACGCCAACTTCTTCCAGCACAAGCCGTACCTCGACGACTTCAACAAGAAGAACAACACCCACATCGTCCCGGTGGTCAACGTCCACCTGGAGCCGCTGGGCCTCTACTCCAAGAACATCAAGTCGGTGAAGGACATCAAGGCGGGCCAGACCATCGCCGTCCCGAACGACACCACCAACGGCGGCCGCGCGCTCCAGCTGCTCGCCGAGAACGGCCTGATCACCATCAAGCCGGGTGTCGGCACCAACGCCAAGCTCTCCGACATCACCGACAAGAAGGGCCTGGAGTTCAAGGAGCTGGAGGCCGCCACCGTGCCCCGCGCCCTGAACGACGTGGACGCCGCCGTCATCAACGGCAACTACGCCATCGAGGCCAAGCTCTCGCCGGCCAAGGACGCCATCGCCCTGGAGAAGGCGGACGGCAACCCGTACGCCAACTTCCTCGCCGTCAAGGAGGGCAACGAGAAGGACGCCCGCGTGCAGAAGCTCGCCAAGCTCCTCAACTCGCCCGAGGTGAAGAAGTACATCGAGGACACCTACAAGGGCTCGGTCATCCCGGCCTTCGGCGCCGCCAAGTAGGCTCCACCGTCCGAGGGACCGTCAGACCGGTTCCCCCGTACAGTCCTTGAGCAGAAGGCCCCCGCACCCCGTCCGGTGCGCGGGGCCTTCGCCACACCCCCCACCCGACACCGACCCGGCCATGCGCAGCGGCGCCCACATGCTGCATGCTGTGCGTTCACGGTCGATTCGGACGGTCCACGGCATGGAGCTGCGCATGACTACCACCTTTCCGGACATCTCCATCAACACGGACCGGTTGGTGCTGCGCGCGCTCGAGGAGGGAGACGCCCCCGCCCTCGCCGAGATGATGAACGACGAACTCGTCGGCGCCTGGACCGCGGTGCCCCAGCCCTTCACCGAGGCGGCCGCCCGCCGCTGGATCACCGAGTACGCGCCCGCCGAACGCGCCGCCGGCCGGGGCATCGACCTCGCCGTCACCGAATTCCTCACCCAGCGCCTGGTCGGCATCATCCAGCTGGGCAAGACCGACTGGCGGGTCCGCTCGACCGAACTCTCCTACATCGTCGCCCCCTGGGCCCGAGGCGAGGGATACGCCTCCGAAGCCGCCCTCGCCACCGCCCAGTGGCTCTTCGGCGACCAGAAGTTCGAGCGTCTCGAACTGCGCACCGCCGCCGACAACACCGCCTCCCAGCAGGTCGCCCAGAAGATCGGCTGCATCAGCGAAGGCGTCCTCCGCAACGCCTGCATAGCCCGCACCCGCACCGAGGACGGCAACTGGACCGAGCTGCGCACCGACTTCATCGTCTGGGGCCTCCTCCCCGAGGACCTCGACGACGTCGCCGACCAGATGGCCGAGGCCGGATACTCCTCGTACACCGACTGGAGCTGAGCCCGGCGCCCCCACCCGGGGTACGCTCGGCACGCCCCCGACCTGCGACGACACCAGGAGACGACGAATGGCCGACCGCGTCACGGTGATCGGCTGGGACGGCTCGCCCCTCACCGCGGCGGCCCGGTCCGCGCTCTCCGCCGCCACCCTGGTGGCGGGCGCCGCCCACCATCTGGCGCTGCCCGAGGTCCCGCCCGGCGCCGAACGCATCCGCCTCGGCAGCGTCGACCTCGCCGCCCGCCGCATCGCCGGACACCGCGGCACCGCCGTCGTCCTCGCCGACGGCGACCCCGGCTTCTTCGGTGTCGTCCGCACCCTGCGCGCCCCGGAACACGGCCTGGAGGTCGAGGTCGTCCCCGCCGTGTCCTCCGTCGCCGCCGCGTTCGCCCGCGCCGGGATGCCCTGGGAGGACGCCCGGATCGTCGTGGCCCAGCAGCGCACCCTGCGCCGCGCCGTCAACGTCTGCCGCGCCCACCCCAAGGTCGCCGTCCTCACCTCGCCCGGCGCGGGACCCGCCGAACTCGCCCTGCTCCTCGACGGCGTCCACCGCACCTTCGTCGTCTGCGAGGAACTCGGCACCGACCGCGAACAGGTCTCCGTCCTCACCTCCGACAAGGCCGCCGACCACAGCTGGCGCGACCCGAACGTCGTCCTCGTCATCGGCGGCACCGCGGGCGGGCCCCCCGCCGCCCCCTGGCTGATGGGCCAGGACCCGGCGGCGCCCCCGGTCCGCGGCTGGGGCCTGCCCACGGAGGAGTACGACCCCGCAGGGGGCGGCGCCCGGACCCGGGCGGGCGAGGACCCCTCCCTGCGCGCCGCCCAGCTCGCCCGCCTCGGGCCCCGCACCGGCGACCTCGTCTGGGACATCGGCTGCGCGGGCGGCGCCTTCTCCGTCGAGGCGGCCCGCTTCGGCGCCGCCGTCATCGCCGTGGACCTCGACCCGACGGCCTGCGCCCGCACCGAGCAGGCCGCCCGCCGCCACGGCGTACCCCTCCAGACCGTGCGCGGCCGGGCCCCGCACGTCCTGGAGAGCCTGCCCGAACCCGATGTCGTCCGCGTCGCGGCCGGCGGGGTCGCCGTCGTCACCGCCTGCACCGACCGACGGCCGGAACGCATCGTCGCCCACGCCTCCACCCGGGACGAGGCCGAGGCCATCGGCGCCGCCCTCGCCGACGGCGGCTACACCGTCGAGAGCCTGCTCCTGCAGACCGTCGGACTCGACCCGCACGACTGGTCGGAACGCGAGCGTTCGGTCGTCTTCCTGCTCTCCGGCCGCAGGACCGACACCCCCCACGCGTAGTCCCGGCACCCCCCACCCGTGACCGTGCCGCCCGCCGGGCCAGGTAGGCTGGCCGATTGTTGTACCGCATCCGGACGTTCGGCGCTTCGTTCGTCAATGTCCTGAATGGGTGGCCGCATTGCGCCGCTGACGTGGTACGCGACAAGGGGGGACCGCGCGACGTGGCGCAGTCCACAGCGCACCGTGGCAAATCTCCCTGCCACGAGGGCCCGCGGCCGCGACAATGTGATGGATGTCCGCGTGTCCTTCGTGCCGCGCGGCGCGCGCGCTCGTTCTTGTCGACGGGCGCAGGTCTGAAGGAACACAAGCGATGGGCGAGGGGTACGCATGACGGACACCGGCCAGGTCCCGGGCGAGGGGCTGCCGGAGAACGCAGGCATGGTCGAGCAGCCGGGCATCCCCGCACCGGGCGCGTACACCTTCCTGGACCCCTCCGAGCACACCACCGAGGACGACGACCTTCTGCTGATGCCGGGCGCCCAGGGCGCCTGGAGCGAGCACCCGCCGGGCGTCGCGCCCGCGCCCCCGGTCGCCCTGCAGCCGCCGGCGGCACCCGTGGTCCCGAACCAGGCCGTGCACCCGGTGGCCCCCGAGGCGCCGGCCGTGATCGGTGACCCGCTCACCGACCCGCTGCCGGACCCGCTCACGGCCCCGCTGGACTCCGTCGCCCTCGCCGACGTCCTCACGGCCCCGCAGCACCAGGCCCCGACGCAGGGCGTCCCGCCGGGCACCCCGGCGCACGGCGTCCCGCTCGCCGGCACCCCGGCCCACGGCGTCCCCGTGGAGCAGCTCACCGGCACTCCGGCGCACGGCATCCCGCTGGAGCAGGTCGCCGGCACCCCCGCGCACGGCGTCCCGGTGGACCGGCCGACGGGCACGCCCGCCCACGGCATCCCGCTGGACCAGCTCGCCGGCACCCCGGCGCACGGCGTCCCCGTCGCCCCGCAGGAGCAGGCGCCCACCCAGCACGGCTATGAGCCGGGCATCCTCGACACCGGCGCGCACGAGGCGGCGGGCCGCGACTCCGGCTCCGTCGACCTGAGCGGAGTCCGGGTGCCCCCGCCGGCCCCGGCCCCGCAGCAGGCCCGCCGTCCGCTGCACATGGGACCGCCCCTGCCCGAGGCCGGCGGCGTCGTCCTCTCGCTGGCCGACCGCGGCCCCGCCGCCGCGCCCGCACCGGCCCCGCAGCCCGCGCCGGTCCCCGTGCCCGAGCCGCTCGTGGCCACCGTCCCCGCGCCGATGCCGGTACGGAACCCGGGTCCGCCGACCGGCGGCCCCGAGTACTTCGAGATCGCGCAGGACCAGCAGCTCGCGCCGCAGGGCGCCGAGCCGTGGGCCGCGCAGCCCCAGGAGCCCGCGGCACCGGAGCTCCCCGCAGAAACGGTCGTCCCGCAGAGCGGGCAGTTCGTCCAGGTCGAGGGCAACGTCCCGACGACCCCCCACCTGGCCCCGGTCCCGGCGCCGGAGCCGACCCCCGCGCCCGAGGAGCCGTCGGAGCCCGAGGCACCGGTGGCCGTCGAGCAGACCGCACCGGAGGCCCCGGCGGAGACGCCCGAGGTCCAGGCCGTCGTCCCCGCCCCGCGCGAGGGCGAGCCGGCCGCCGAGGCCCCCGAGCCCGCGCCGGCCGAGGAGCCCGTGGCCGCACCCGCGGCCGAGCAGGCACCGGAGGCCGGGCCGCAGCCCGAGGAGCAGCCGGAACCCGTCGCGGAAGCCGTCGCCGAGGCCCCGGCCGAGCCGGTCGCCGTGGCTGAGGAGCAGCCCGCGGAGGAGCGGCCCGCGGAGGAGCAGCTCCCCGAGGAGGCCCCCGTCGTGGCGGTCGCCGAGGAGATCCCCTTCGTACCGGAAGAGGCCCCCGAGGCCCTGCCCGAGCCGACCCCGGAGGCCGTGCCCGAGGCGGCGCCCGAAGCCGAGGCCCCGCAGGCCGAGGAGCCGGTCGAGGCCGAGGAGCCCGCCGCCCCCGAGGCACTCGTGGAGGCCGAGGAGGCCGAACAGGCCGAGCCGCAGCCGGAGACGGCCCCCGTCGCGGAAGAGGAGGCCGAGTCGGCCCCCGCCCCCGGCTACGACGACGCCGAGCGCGAGGCCGTCCTCCGCGTGATGCGCGAGCGCCGCGACATCCGCAACGGCTTCCGCTCCGACCCGATCCCGCACGAGGTGCTGCTCCGCGTCCTGGAGGCGGCCCACACGGCGCCCAGCGTCGGTCACTCGCAGCCCTGGGACTTCGTCGTCATCCGCTCCGCCGAGACCCGGCAGTCGATGCACGAGCTGGCCCGGCGACAGCGCGAGGCCTACGCCAAGTCGCTGCCGAAGGCCCGGGCGAAGCAGTTCAAGGAACTGAAGATCGAGGCCATCCTCGACACCCCGGTCAACATCGTCGTGACGGCGGACCCGACGCGCGGCGGCCGTCACACCCTCGGCCGCTACACGCAGCCGCAGATGGCCCCGTACTCCTCGGCGCTCGCCGTCGAGAACCTCTGGCTCGCCGCCCGCGCCGAGGGCCTCGGCGTCGGCTGGGTCAGCTTCTTCGACGAGCGCGAGATGGTCCGCACCCTGGGCCTCCCCGAGCACCTCGAAGTGGTCGCGTACCTCTGCGTGGGCTACGTCGACGAGTTCCCGGAGGAGCCCGAACTGATGCAGGCGGGCTGGTCCAAGCGCCGCCCGCTGGCCTGGGTCGTCCACGAGGAGACGTACGGCCGCCGTGCGCTGCCCGGCGAGGAGCCGCACGACCTCCTCCAGGAGACCATCGCCAACATCCGCCCGCTGGACGCGAAGGCGCTCGGCGAGGCGTGGGAGCGCCAGAAGCGGATGACCAAGCCGGCCGGCGCGCTCGGCATGCTGGAGATCATCGCGGCGCAGCTCTCCGGGCTCTCCCGGGTGTGCCCGCCGCCGATCCCGGAGCCGGCGGCCGTCGCGATCTTCGCGGGCGACCACGGCGTCCACGCCCAGGGCGTGACGCCCTGGCCGCAGGAGGTCACCGGCCAGATGGTGGCCAACTTCCTCGGCGGGGGAGCGGTCTGCAACGCCTTCGCCAACCAGGTGGGCGCTGAGGTCTGCGTCATCGACGTGGGCGTGGCGTCCGAACTCCCGGCCACCCCCGGTCTCCTGCCCCGCAAGGTCCGCCCCGGCACCGCAGACTTCACCACGGGTCTCGCGATGACCCGCGACGAGGTGCTCGCGGCGATCGAGGTGGGCATCGAAACGGCCCGCGACCTGGTCGCGGCCGGTAACAAGGCCCTGCTCACGGGCGAGATGGGCATCGCGAACACCACCGCGTCCGCCGCCCTGATCTCGGTCTACACGGGCGTCGACCCGACGGAGGTCACCGGCCGGGGCACGGGCATCAACGACGAGACGCACGCCCGCAAGGTGGACGTCGTCCGTCGTGCCCTGGACCTGCACAAGCCGGACCCGGCGGACCCGATCGGCGTCCTGTCGGCGGTCGGCGGCCTGGAGCACGCGGCCCTCGTCGGCCTGATCCTGGGCGCGGCCTCGCTGCGTACCCCGGTGATCCTCGACGGCGTGTCCACCGGCGCGGCGGCCCTGGTGGCCCGCGCGATCGCGCCGGAGTCCCTCGCGGCCTGCATCGCCGGACACCGCAGCGCCGAGCCGGGCCACGTGGCCGCGCTCAACAAGCTGGGCCTGCGCCCCCTGGTCGACCTGGACCTCCGTCTCGGCGAGGGCACGGGCGCACTGCTCGCCCTCCCCCTGGTGCAGAGCGCGGCCCGCGCGATGCACGAGGTGGCCACGTTCGACTCGGCTGGCGTCACCGAGAAGTAGCACCACCGGCGCGGCCCCCACCCACGTACGGGAGTGGGGGCCGCGCCGGAGCAGGGTTCGGGACGTAAAGCGTGATGTGTGGCGCGAAAACAGGCTTAGCGTTCTCAGGGCCCGGGGCGCCGTAAATCATGCAGTCCCGAACCCTGTTCCGGAGCGGCCCCCACGTCACCCTCCACGGCGGGGAGATCCGTCACAGCGTGACGTGCCCCCGCCACAGATATCCTGGTCGCAGGCGCCCCGCCGCCGCCCACCAGCCGCTCCATCGCAGCAGCGGCCAGCACCCGCCCTCCGAGGAGCCGCTCACCCATGGCCGAGCACGCCGAGCACACCGCCCAGCCGACGACGCACCCCGCCTACCCGGTGGGCCTGCGCCTGGCCGGCCGCCGCGTGGTCGTCCTGGGCGGCGGCCAGGTCGCCCAGCGACGCCTCCCCGCCCTGATCGCCGCGGGCGCCGAGATCACCCTGATCTCCCCCTCCGCGACCCCGTCCGTGGACGTGATGGCGGAGACGGGCGAGATCACCTGGATCAAGCGCCGGTACGAGGAGGGCGACCTCGCCGACGCCTGGTACGTCCTGGTCGCGACCACCGACGCCGCCACGAACGCCGCCGCCTCCGCCGAGGCCGAGCGGTCCCGGACCTGGTGCGTGCGCTCCGACGACGCCGAGGCGGCCACCGCCTGGACCCCGGCGACGGGCCGCAGCGAGGGCGTGACCGTCGCGGTGCTCACCGGCCACGACCCGCGCCGCTCGGCGGCCGTCCGCGACGCGATCGTCGAGGGCCTGCGGGACGGTTCGATCGCGGCCCCGCAGCACCGCGCGCGTACCCCCTTCGTGGCGCTGGTCGGCGGCGGCCCCGGCGACCCGGACCTGATCACGGTGCGCGGCCGCCGGCTGCTCGCCGAGGCGGACGTGGTCATCGCCGACCGCCTGGGCCCGCGCGACCTGCTGGACGAACTGCCCCCGCACGTCGAGGTGATCGACGCGGCGAAGATCCCGTACGGCCGGTTCATGGCCCAGGAGGCCATCAACAACGCGCTGATCGAGCACGCGAAGGCGGGCAGGTCCGTCGTACGGCTGAAGGGCGGCGACCCGTTCGTCTTCGGCCGGGGCATGGAGGAGGCGCAGGCGCTCGCCGCCGAGGGCATCGCCTGCACGGTGGTGCCGGGCATCTCCAGCTCGATCTCGGTCCCGGGCGCGGCCGGCATCCCGGTGACGCACCGGGGTGTGGCGCACGAGTTCACCGTGGTCAGCGGTCACGTGGCCCCGGAGGACCCGCGCTCCCTGGTCGACTGGGCGTCGCTCGCGAAGCTCACCGGCACCCTGGTGATCCTGATGGGCGTGGACAAGATCGGGAAGATCGCCGAGGCGCTGATCGCCCACGGCAAGGCTCCGGAGACTCCGCTCGCCCTGGTCCAGGAGGGCACGACGGCCTCCCAGCGCCGGGTGGACGCGACGCTGGCGACCGTGGCGGAGACGGTGCGGACGCAGGAGGTCCGTCCGCCGGCGGTCATCGTGATCGGCGAGGTCGTCACGGAAGGCCCGGACCGCCTGGTCGAGTAGCACCGCCCAGGAGCGGGCGACGCACCACCGCACACACATTGGCACCACACCCCGGACAAGGCAGTATCACCTCGTGGCCGAACTCATCACGATCGACGACCCCGACGACCCGCGCCTGCGCGACTACACCGGTCTGACCGATGTCGAACTCCGCCGCAGGAGGGAACCGGCCGAGGGCCTGTTCATCGCGGAGGGGGAGAAGGTCATCCGCCGGGCCCGTCAGGCCGGGTACGAGATGCGGTCGATGCTGCTCTCGGCCAAGTGGGTCGACGTGATGCGGGACGTCATCGACGAGGTCCCCGCGCCGGTGTACGCGATCCAGCCGGACCTCGCGGAGCGCGTGACCGGCTACCACGTGCACCGGGGCGCCCTCGCCTCGATGCAGCGCAAGCCGCTGCCGGACGCGGCGGAGCTGCTCGTCGGCGCCCGCCGGGTGGTGGTGATGGAGTCGGTGAACGACCACACCAACATCGGCGCGATCTTCCGCAGCGCCGCGGCGCTCGGCATGGACGCGGTGCTGCTGTCGCCGGACTGCGCGGACCCGCTGTACCGCCGCTCGGTGAAGGTGTCGATGGGTGCGGTGTTCTCGGTGCCGTACGCCCGGCTCGACACATGGCCGCGGGGCCTGGAGGCGGTACGGGAGGCGGGCTTCAAGCTCCTGGCGCTGACGCCGGCCGAGAAGGCGATGTCGATCGACGAGGCCGCTCCGCACCGTATGGAGCGGGTGGCCCTGATGCTGGGCGCGGAGGGCGACGGTCTGTCCACGCAGGCGCTGCGGGCGGCGGACGAGTGGGTCCGCATCCCGATGGCGCACGGGGTCGACTCGCTGAACGTGGGCGCGGCGGCGGCGGTGGCCTTCTACGCGGTGGCGACGGGCCGCCCGGAGTCCTGAAGGGCTCAGGCCCCAGCCCGAACCCCAAGCCGAAGCCCAACCCGAGCACCGGCCCAAGGTGCCGCCCCAGCCCGCCGGACACCGGACACCGGGCCCGGGCCCCAGGCCCCGTCCCGGGGATCTACCCCTGAAGGGCCTGGGCGGCGGCGATGCCCAGGGCCACCACCAGCGTCACCACCACGAAGACGAAGAGCCGCTGCCGGAGCAGCCGCGGGTTGGCGGGCCGGCGGCCCGTGGAGGTCGACCGCGCACCCGGCCGGGTCGCTGGTCGGCCACCGGTCCGGGGCCCGCCGGGCCGGGACGTCGGCCCGGGCCCGCGCCCGCCGCGCTCCCGCTCCGCACCACGCTCGGTGCCACGATCCGCGCCGCGCTCCGTACCCCGGTCGCCGCCTCGCTCGCCGCCGCGCTCGGCGCCCCGCTCCGGCCCACGACCGGGCACGTCCCGCTCGGTGTAGCGCTCGGTCGGCCGGACGACGTTGCGCTCCTCGGCGCGCTCCCGCTGCACGGGCGGCCGTGACACCGGCAGCCCCTGCGCCTCGCGCGCGGCGATCTCCTTGAGCCGCATCGACAGCTGAAGGGTGCTGGGACGGTCCTCGGGGTCCTTCGCCAGGCAGGCCCGGATGAGCGGCGCCAGCGCGTCCGGCACGCCGTGCAGCTGCGGCTCCTCGTGCACGACGCGGTAGAGCATGACCTCGGAACTGCCGTGCCCGAAGGGCGAGTCGGCCATCGCCGCGTACGCCAGCGTGGCACCGAGCGAGAACACGTCGGTGGCGGGGGTGACGGCCGCGCCGCGCACCTGCTCGGGGGCGAGGAAGCCGGGGGAGCCGACGGCCGTACCGACATGGGTCAGGGTGCTGGCCCCGGTGGCCCAGGCGATGCCGAAGTCGATGATCCGGGGGCCCTTGGGGGAGAGCAGGATGTTCGAGGGCTTGAGGTCCCGGTGCACGACCCCGGCCTCGTGGACGGCGACGAGCCCCTCCGAGAGCGCGGCCCCGATCGAGGCCACGTCGGCGGCGCGCAGTGAGCCCTCCTCGGCGACCCGGTCGTGCAGCGAGGGACCGGGCACGTACTGGGTGGCGAACCAGGGGCGCTCGGCCTCCAGGTCGGCGGCGACGAGCCGGGCCGTACAGCCGCCGCGGATCCGCCGGGCGGCCGAGACCTCACGGGCGAACCGGGACCGGAACTCCTGGTCCTCGGCCAGATCGGGCCGGATCACCTTGAGCGCCACCCGCTGGCCGCGCCGGTCGGAACCCAGGTACACGACGCCCATCCCGCCGGCCCCCAGCCTGCGGTGGAGCCGGAACGACCCGACGATCCGCGGATCCTCGCGCCGGAGCCGCATCATCGCCATGTCCGTCCCCTCGTCCGTTCGACGTGGCACAGCTTACGTAGTGGCGCCCGTACGTGCTCATAGGCCGCGCCCTCGCACCCGGATCGATTGTCAGTGCTGAGGGGTACGCGGGGGGAATGCGTGCCTTCGGCGGTCATCCCAACCTCCCGCCCGGTCAACCTAGTTGGCGATCCGGCGAAGGCGGACCGGGGGTGCGACGGGAGGCCCTCCCGACCCCCTCCGACCAGGGGGTTCGCGCGACGCCCCGGGAAGTGAGCGAAGTCACGCCCCGGCCGCCCCTCCGGCGGCCCGACCGGCACCCCTCAGGGAAGACCCGGGGTTCCGCGCCCCCGTCTCCACCCAGGGGAGTACACCGTACGACCGGGCGTCATCCTCCGGGAGGCCCGCAAGTCGGTACGCGGGCATGACGACCGGGCGCTCCCGGCTCCCTAATGTTGAGGTCAAGCGGCGGGTGCAGCACTCGTCCCCCGAGGTCAAGCACCCGCCGCGCCAGACACGACAGGAGAGGAACCATGGCTTTCACGGCATCGCGGACGAGCACCCAGCCTTCGAGCCGGCGTCACCCGCTGGTGGCCACCGCCATGGTCCTCCCTCTCGCGGCCCTGCTCGTGGTCGTCTTCGGCGGCTGGGACGCAGTGGTCACACAGGCGTCGTCCGTGGGCGTGATGCTGGGGCGCTGAGCAGCGCCCCGGACCCGGGAGAGCGGCCCGGGTCGGGACATCCGGCCATCAACCCCGTGGGGACGGGGGTGCGGCGGACGGCAGCGTGGGGCCGGTCAGCTGGGGAGCTGACCGGCCCTCGCGCGTTCCCGCACCGTACGCTCGCCCCCGTGGACTTCCCCGACCGGCCCCTCCTCGACGGCCTCGCCGCGTACGCGCACGCCGCCGCCCACCGTCCCGGCACGCCCTGTCGCTGTGCGGGTGATCTCGTGGGGGTGCTCGCGGACCGGGACGACGGGACGGTCGTACGGCACGGGCGCCTGGTCGCGAAGGCGCACGCTCCCGGCACCGACCCCGAGGAGCACCGGGCGCGGATCGCGCTCGCCGCCCACCCGGACGTCCGCGAGGTCTTCCTTCCGCCGCTCCCGCTGTCCACGCCGGGCGAACTCGGCGGCCGGCCGGTCAGTGTGTGGCCGTACGGCTCGCCCGTCGACCCGGCCGACCCCGACGCCGCCCCGTGGGAGGAGGCCGCGACACTGCTCGCCCTGCTCCACCGCACGCCGCCGCCCGCGGGGCCGGCCGGCCGGCTCCCGGAGATGAGGGCGCCCGTCAAGGCGGCCCTCGCCGTGGACCGGATGCGCGGGACGGCACCGGACCACCCGGCCGCCACGACGGTCCTGGCCGCCTGGCGGTCGATCCCCGGGGGCGTCGCGTCCGACGGTCCCCGCCTCCTCTGCCACGGCGACTTCCACCTGGGCCAGCTGGTCCGCGACACGGGACCCGCGGAGTCCGCGGGCGGGCCCACCCCGCCCCCCGCCCGCTGGCGCCTCATCGACATGGACGACGCCGGTGTCGGCGATCCCGCGTGGGATCTGGCCCGCCCCGCGGCCTGGTTCGCGGCCGGCATCCTGCCCCCGGAGATCTGGTCCCGCTTCCTCGGCGCCTACCAGGAGTCGGGCGGCCCGGCCGTGGGCCCGGATCCCTGGGTCCAACTGGATGTGCCCGCCCGTGCCCTGACGGTCCAGACGGCGGCGCTCGCCGTGGCCAAGTCGACGGCCGAGGGCCGGCCGCTCGACGAGGTCGAGGAGGTGATGATCGACACCTGCGCCCGTATCGCCGGGCATCGAACCGACTCGGCCGCCGCGGCGTCCACATAAGGTGAAGTCACCATTCGTACGGCGAAGTCAGGGAGTTGAGCCGAGCATGCAGTGTCCCAAGTGCCATGCGGCCATGCACACGTACAACCGCAACGGCGTCCAGATCGAGCAGTGCAGCGGCTGCCGCGGGATATTCCTGGACTACGGCGAGCTGGAGTCCCTGACCCGCCTGGAGTCCCAGTGGGTCCAGCAGGCTCCGCCCGCCCCGCCGGCCCCGCAGGCCTACCCGGCCGCGCAGCCCGCGGCCCCCGCCTGGGGCGCCCCGCACCACGGCGGCCACCACGGCGGCGGTCACTACCGTCAGCGTGGTTTCGGCCGGATGCTCTTCTCCTCCTGACCGGGGGTGCACCGTGCACCGGGACTCCCGGTGCACGACGGGCCTCCTCGTACAGGAAGAAGCCCCGTGCACGAA
>NZ_JBHTSA010000092.1:0-32905 GCF_042795405.1 Streptomyces sp. NPDC056480
AGGTTCAGCGACTCCAGGATCTGCATGCCGACCTTGATCTCCTCGGCCGGCGGCGCGGAGAGGGAGACGCGGATGGTGTCGCCGATGCCCTGGGACAGCAGCGCGCCGAAGGCGACGGCGGACTTGATGGTGCCCTGGAAGGCCGGGCCCGCCTCGGTGACGCCGAGGTGCAGCGGGTAGTCGCACTGGGCGGCGAGCTGACGGTAGGCCTCGACCATGATCACCGGGTCGTTGTGCTTGACCGAGATCTTGATGTCGCGGAAGCCGTGCTCCTCGAAGAGGGAGGCCTCCCAGAGGGCGGACTCGACGAGCGCCTCGGGGGTGGCCCTGCCGTACTTCTTGAGCAGGCGCGCGTCGAGCGAGCCGGCGTTGACGCCGATGCGGATCGGCGTGCGGGCGTCGGAGGCCGCCTTGGCGATCTCCTTGACCTTGTCGTCGAACTGCTTGATGTTGCCGGGGTTGACGCGGACGGCCGCGCAGCCGGCGTCGATCGCGGCGAAGACGTACTTCGGCTGGAAGTGGATGTCGGCGATCACCGGGATCTGCGACTTCCGCGCGATGACCGCGAGGGCGTCGGCGTCGTCCTGGGTGGGGCAGGCCACGCGCACGATCTGGCAGCCGGAGGCCGTCAGCTCGGCGATCTGCTGCAGCGTGGCGCCGATGTCGGAGGTGCGGGTCGTGGTCATCGACTGCACGGAGACGGGTGCGTCACCGCCGACGGCCACGCTGCCGACCTGGATCTGGCGGCTCTTGCGCCGCTCGGCGAGCCGGGTCGGGACGGTCGGGATACCGAGAGAAATCGCGGTCATCAGCAGGGCCCTTCGTGTTCAACTGCACGCAGGCGTAGCACAGGAGTGGCCGGAGGCTACTCTGCGGAAGCTGCATCGCGGTTCGCAAGGCTGTAGCTCGAGGGGAAAAGGTGCGGCAACGAGGTGGCCAATCACGCTACCGAGGGCCTTCGTCGGCTGCGCGATGAGCGGGCGGCGGGTGCGGGAGACACCTAGAGAGGTCATCTCAGATCCTTGATGCGGGAGGGCTTCGCGAGACTGGCAGGGCACGAAGTGCTCCGGAGTATGGCGTGTGCAATGCCCGGGCCATCAAGCCCGACTCCGGATAGAACCGCCGCCCGGTTGCCCTGTGCGATGAAGTCACGTGGCAGGCCCAGTGTGGTCACGGGTGTTGCGATGGCGGCATCCTGGACCGCCTGGGCAATGGCACTGCCGATTCCTCCAGTGCGGACCCCGTCCTCGACGGTGACAACCACACGATGGCGGGCGGCCATTGAGGTCAGGGCCTCGCTGACGGGATGAACCCAGTCGGCGTCTGCGACGGTGACACCCAGGCCGTGTTCTTCCAAGAGCGTGGCCGCCTTGAGCGCAGACTCGGCGAGGGGGCCAGCAGAGATGAGCAGCACATCTGGACTTCGGCGGCTGAGATGCAGGATGTCGATTCCGTCCATCCGGGCCACGGCTGGGATAGACGGGCCTGTCGCTCCCCTGGGGAAGCGCAGCATTGTCGGCCCTCCGGAGACGGCTACGGCTTCCCGGAGCAGCCTCCGGAGATGGTCGGCGTCCCGAGGCAGGGCAATCTGCATGCCTGGCACTGCTGTCAGCAGGCTGAGATCCCACATTCCGTGGTGGGAAGGTCCGTCCGGGCCTGTGATTCCGGCGCGATCCAGCACGAAGGTTACGGGGAGCCGATGCAGTGCCACATCCATCAGGACCTGGTCGAAGGCTCGATTGAGGAATGTTGCATAGATGGCTACGACCGGGTGGTAGCCGCCCATTGCCAGGCCGGCTGCTGAGGTGACGGCATGCTGTTCGGCGATTCCCACATCGAAGACCCGGTCCGGGAACTTCTCAGCCATCAAGTGCAGCCCGGTAGGCCGCGTCATGGCGGCGGTCACAGCCACCAGATCATCTCGCTGCTCCGCCAGCTCCATCAGCTCATGCGCAAAGACACTCGTCCAGGAGACCGCAGGCGAGGCAGCGGGACGCATCGCCTTGCCTGTGCCGGGGTCGATGACGCCCACGGCGTGCAGACAGTCCGCCTCATCTGACTCCGCTGGTGGATAGCCTTTGCCCTTGACAGTCACGACGTGCACCAGTGCTGGGCAGCGCAGGGCCCGTGCCGTTCGCAGAGCGCCTTCGACTTCGGCGATGTTGTGACCGTCGATGGGGCCCACGTACGAGAACCCCAGTGCCTCAAACAGATTCTGCGTGCCTTCAGGATGCAGCTTGAGCTCTGCCAGATGTCCGGCCACAGCACCTGTGGTGGGCGCGTATGAGCGGCCATTGTCGTTGAGTACCACGATCACCGGGCGGTCTCCGGCACCTCCGAGGTTGTTCAGCGCCTCCCAGGCCATCCCGCCTGTCAGCGCCCCATCTCCAATGACTGCAACAACTTCCCGGTCCCGCTCCTTGGAGAGGCGGCGGGCTTTGGCCAGCCCATCTGCGTATGAGAGTGCCGTTGACGCGTGAGAATTATCTACCCAGTCATGTACTGACTCTGCGCGTGAGGGATATCCGGAGAGTCCTCCGAGCTGACGGAGAGAGCCAAACTCGTCGTGACGTCCCGTCAGGATCTTGTGCACATAGGCCTGATGTCCCGTATCGAACACCAGCGCGTCATGCGGTGAAGTGAAGACCCTGTGCAATGCAATCGTCAGCTCCACCACGCCAAGATTAGGGCCGAGATGACCGCCCGTCTGGCATACCTGTGCCACTAAGAAGGAACGGATCCGGTCCGCAAGGGCTGGTAGCTCTTGCGGCGGCAGCGACCGTACTGTCTCCAAGCCGTCGAGTCCCGCCAGCGAGACACGGGATGGATGAGCCTGAGGGGTGGTTGCCATGAGTGGCCCTTCGCGCCAGCAGAAACACCTGGGTGGGGGTCGGAACACCCACTCAGCATAAGTCGGTGCCCTCGTAGGCACCTCCGACCTGACACACAGCACGGTGGTTTCCACCGGGATTGCCGAGAGTCATGGAGCATGTAGTCCGGGAGCTCTCGAAGAACACGCGAGCCCCTCTGTCCCACGTTGGTGCCGCTCTGGCGGCTTTACCCCATCCAAGACCAACCTCTGGGGGCATCCCATGAAGTTGAGTTCCGAGAGCAGCGGCCATGTACGTCCCCGCTGAAAAGAAGTCGCTCACTCTCCGTCATCTGGCCGTAATCGTTGACGGGAACCGGCGGTGGGCAAAATCTCGAGGTCTTCCGTCTTCGGCTGGCTACCGGAACGGGGGGAAGCGCGTTATGGAGCTGCTCACCTGGTGCGAAAACGTTGCCGAGATCGAGGTGGTTACGCTGTGGCCGCTTTCCACCGAGAACCTTAACCGCCCTGAGAGTGAACTGACAGATCTCCTCTCTGTGATCGTGGGAACAACCGCGAAGATCGCCGAGACGCAAAGATGGAGGGTTCGCCTCATAGGCTGTCTGGACCGGCTACCAGAACAAGCCACAAAGGACCTTCTCCACACTGCTCACCAGACTGACCATCTGACTGGCAAGGTAGTCAACATCGCTGCCGCTTATGGAGGCAGGGACGAAATAGCTCGTGCTGTGAAGAACCTCATCACAGCACGCCAGGCAGCAGGTGACCTCTTCAGCGACGTACATCCTGACGAAATCGGCAGATACCTTGACACCGCCGGCCAGTCTGACCCTGATTTGGTCATCCGAACTTCAGGAGAACAGCGGCTCTCTGGATTCATGCCTTGGCAGACAGCCTATTCCGAGTTTTACTTCACCCCTACCCCCTGGCCAGAATTCTCTCACAATGATTTCATTCAGGCATTGAGTTGGTACCACCGCCGAACCCGCAACTACGGAAAGTGAGCGAGGAATCCATACCTCAGGACACTGACTTCCAGACGCAGACGAGATCTGCGACCAGATATTCACCGTCTTCGCTGCCGGAACTGAGACCACGGCATCTCTCCTGACGTGGGGTTGCATCTCCTCGCCTCACATCCGAAGATCCTCAGTCAGCTCCATAACGAAGTCGACGCCGTGCTCGACGGACGGCCCGCGACTTGGAACGACATCCCGCAGCTGGAACTCACGCGCCGCATTCTGACTGAAACGACGCGCATACATTCGCCGGCACTGCTGACAACTCGCAGGACCACCGCCGAGACCGAACTCGGCGGGATCCACATACCAGCCCAAACTGACCTGTTCCTCAGCCCCTACATTCTTCATCTCCGCTCTGATGCCTTTCCCGACCCGCGCACCTTCGACCCTGACCGCTGGCTCCCAGACCGTCCCGCGCCGCCACGTGGTTCTTGCGTCCCCTTCGGGGGCGGTACCCCAAGGTGCATCGGTGACGACTTCGCTCTCACCGAAGCCATCCTTGCGTTGAGTACGCTCACTGCCCGGTTTGAGCTGCGTCTGGACCCCTCCACCACAACCAGCACACTCGTGCGAGGCGCTGTCGGCCGCATCCCCTCCGCATGCAGCTCTGCGCTCGTCGCAATGCGGCGAGACAGCATGATCCGTGCCAAGGCCGGCAGCCAGTCGAGCCAGGATCTGTCGTCAGTACCCCTGAATGCGTAGATCAAGAACCGGGGAAGGCCCAGCAGCGTGGACGGCAAGGTTCACTCAACCTGCGGCGCACGTGCCGCGGCGATCGACAATCACACCGTGCCCCCGGATCCCGAGCGGCCACTGCCGACAGGCAAGGCCTGGGGGCCTACGTTCCCATCCCGCACGCCGCCAAGGGCGGCCGGCCCTCGAGCAGCCGCGAGGGCCGCACGGGAGCATCGGTCCAGGTCCTTCTCCGTCCACAACACGGGGACAGCGCTGGCCGACAGGGAGGAGACCCTTGCTCTACCGGCCCCCGCGCTCACTCGGTGCTGGACCTCACGGAAGTCTGTAGCAGTTCCCAGAGGTGCAACGCACGGCTGAGCAGTTCCAGCAGTCGTCCAGCCCTGCTCGGGCCCGCTGAATTCCGCCACGGCCGGTGGTACGTGTCACGCTGGAAGGCGTCCACCGACCGACTCGAAGGAGAGCGCTATGGCAGCCTCCCCTCACGCCGTCAGCGATGTCATGTCCAGCACGGCCATCGCCATCGGCCCCGGTGCCTCCTGTGCGCAGATCGCTGAGGTTATGCGCGACTGGGAGCTCGACGTGATTCCTGTTGTCGAAGGGGAGGGACGCGTCATCGGCGTCGTAACCGCAGCCGATCTAGCCCGGGATTCCCGCCGAGAAGCGCTTATACCGCCACGACAGGCGCGTCACGAGCTAGTGGGGGGTGAGGAGCCCTTGGCGAAGGATCTCATGTCTGCGCCTGCCCACACTGTCCGGCCGCACTCACCAATCACCCAATCCGCGCGGCTGATGATCCAGGACCAGGTCAGCTCCCTTCCGGTCATTGACGCCATCGGCATGCTGGAAGGTCTGGTCCATCGTACTGACATTCCCAGAGAGTACTTCCGGTCCGACGCCGAGCTCGCCAGCATAGTTCGCGAGAGTGTTCTCTCCCGAACCCCGACGCCCGCGGAATGGGACGTGACCGTGATGGACGGCATCGTCACACTCCATCACCCGCCGCAGGAAGACGACTCCCTGCTCTCACAGATCGCTTGGGGCATTCGTGCCGTGAAAGGCGTTGCTGATGTTACAGCTGGGGCGTAACAGTCATTCAAGGCAGCTAACCAGCGAAAGCTCACCGAGTACGCAATGTGAGTGATCCTCTTCAGTCTGCCCGTCCGTGGGGCTTCCCGACACCCGACTCGGCTGCCCGTCGGCAGACGGACGGGCAGAAGAGGCTTGCTGTCCGCCATCGGTACACTGCACCGCCGGTGGCAGGCATTCTTCTCTTCCGTTGCAGTAGCCCAAGAGCTTCAGGAATCCAGCAGCTACTCTGCTGCTCCGCTCAATGACGGACGCCACCCTGCAGACCCCAGCTCGCCACGACGGTGTCTGGGTCTACTCACCACCGGCGACCCATCCCGTTCACAGACGAACATGTACAAAGCCCTCGGCGTACGCAACCCTTCCAGCCGGCGAAGATCAACCTTCACCCCGCCCTCGCTCTCAAGGCGTTCCGCAGCCTCAATCAGGGTCAGGGAGTCAAATCCCAACTCCACGAACGGCCGGTCGGCAACCCGATCCATCGTATCCGGCAAGCCTTCCACTCCCGCCGAGGCGCTCACAATGCGCCAGAAGTCTCTCATCGTCATCATGCCGACACCTCGCTTCTCCGGACCCGACCAAGACCATCCCGCACGCCTCCACCGGAAGGCCCCTACGACGCCCCGGACCACTACCTCGAGACAGTGCGAAGCTCAAGGCTTAAGGGGTCTTCTTCAATCGAAGTCCCCTGGCACCACCCCGCACCGATGTGCCGCCCCGGTCTCTCGCCACTGTGCAGAGCGCCGTCTCGTTTCACCTGAGCAAATCCTGCTCAGCGGACTCAGTCGCGTTCGTACGGAGCGTCAGCTCGTTACAGGACTCGACCACCACCACTGGGTGACCTTGCCCTCCTACGGCTCTTTCACAGGTCAAAGTGAACTTCCTGGCCTCATAACCCCACGGTCATGTAAATCCGCCCGCGATTCCCGCGCTGCCCATCCGGACGCTGCGTTCACCGCTGATGACCGTTTGAAGTGCTAGCCGTTATGCGTGGCGGTGAACGAGACTCGACCACTCGGTTTCCGTGCCGCCAAGGGTAAATCGGACACGCTAAGCGTCGCCTTCAGTGCCGCTCTCCTGGATGAGGGCTGCTGCCGATGACAGTCATTCGGGATCTGCAGAAGGTCTGGCGGGACAGCCGTGCCGTGGTGCGTTCGACCGGAGTTCTCGAGGGGTGGGTGCGGCGTCGTTCCACACCGCAGGTGTGGGCTTTGCTCAGTCGGATCATCCTCGCCTGTGCCGAAGGGGGCTTCGAACAAGGCCGTGGCGGCCCGGCTCGGTTCAGTTCGACTGCACATGCGGTGGGCCGGTGGCAGGCCCGTTGTGTCAAGCCCCGAATCACCGGTCTGGGCGCATGCCCCGCTCGGGCGGCCCAACTGTCGGTCACCGACGCACTGGTCACCGGGACACTGCAATCCGCGCCGAGGAACGCGACGCACTGGTCGACACGGCCGCTGGCGAGAAGACTGGGCCTGGCGCAGTCGACTGTGTCCCGGGTCTGGCGGTTTCGGCCTGCCGCCACACCGCTCACAGGCTCTCCAGCTGTCGACGGATCCGTTCTTCGTCGTCGGCCTCTATCTGGACCCGCCTGAGCGGGCTCTGGTCTTCTGTCTAGACGAAAAGTCGCTGATCCAGGTCCTGGACCGTTCTCAGCCAGTGCTGCCGATGATGCCCGGCGCGCCACGCACGACCACGTCCGCGTCGGCACCATCACTCGGTTCACTGCCCTGGACGTCGCCGCAGGCGAGGTCATCGGCTCCCTTCACCGGCGTCACCGGGCCGAGAAGTTCAGGAAGTTCCTCATCACGTCCGGTCTCGAGGTCCACCTGGTGGCTGGACAACTACGCCACCCACAAGACCCTGGCCATCAAGGCCTGGCTGATGGCCCGCTCCCAGTCCCACCTGCATTCCACGCCTGCTGGATTGTTCCGGCTCAACCTGGTCGCCGAGCTGACGAACCAACCGGTCTTCCTCGGAGTGGGCGTCGGCAAGGGTCCCCCAACACGGCCCCGGGCTCACACCGGCCGGGGAGAAAACCGTTGGCAAATCCATCCCAGGCTGCGGGCCGCCTTCGGCGTGCTGGTGCCCTGCCCCCTGCGCTCGCTTGAGTTCGCCGACGAGACCGGAGCCGAGCTCACCGCTCAACCCAGTCCGCCCAGGACCTCTTCCGCGACCAATCTCATCTCCACCCGATACGAGGTCTGCTCAGCCTCGAACGGTTGCTGGGCCGCTGCTGGACCGCCCTCCGTACCCTGGCGCCTTGAGTGCTACGGCCTTGGCGTCCCTGCGACAGGAAGGCGCTGCAGAGACTTATCGAGGATCCGGCCCACCCCGTACAAGGGCGCCCGGCTGATCGACACCCCCCGGCGAGCGACCGTCGTCGTCGCCCCGACAGCCGCTCTCGACATCGTGATCCCGTCTCTGGACTCCACGGTCCGCGAGCGGCCCTGAAGCCCAGATCCAGGGCTTGCTGGAGGATCGCTCTCTTCCTTGGTCCTGACCTCACTGCGGGGAGCCGGCGTCAGGACCACCGCCATGGTGCGTCGGTGGCGGAAGCGGCTCCCCGAAGGCAGGGAGGAACGCCATAAGCGCAAGGGGGCTTCGACGAGCCAGGCAATGACCAGCATACCTACTCAAAAGGACTTTCTGCCGAGCGGGCAGAGCATCCGTGTCGGGACCAGCTCCGGCAGCCTTTCACATGAAGGCTTCTGCTGCCTGGCCGTAGTGGCAGCATACTCAGCACACTGCGAATCAAGGCCTCCAGGCGACGTGCATCTCACCGCTGTCGTCCTGTTGAGCATAAAGCAGCACATTAAGTCGAGTAGCCGGTACTCGGGCTGAAAGATGCCATTGGTTGTCTACTAGATCCTGGCCGCACCCAGACCAAAGCGGGCCAGGACGCTTTTACCTACAACTGTCAACCACTTAAAACCGGCTTATCCTCTCAGCAGTGAGAGCCTCGGGAAGGATACTTATGTTCAAGCGCGCTATCACGACTGCGGTGGCTGCACTGTCCATCATCGCAGGTGCGGCTGGCGTCAGTAACGCAGCCACCCCGCTCAACGGAACCTGCCAGACTGGAGAGTTCTGCCTGTATAAGGGAACTAATTACTCTGGCGGAATCGCAGACTTCGACGACGACCTGAGTGCGTACATGCCTGCCGGGGCCCCTTACTTCGTCAACACGGGCGACTCAGTAAACGACGACGCCGGCAGCAGCCGTAACAAGTCGGTTTTCCATCCGGTTCGCGCATACGTCTACACAAACTATTCCGGGGCGAGTGTCTACCACCAGACCTCCGCGGCCATCTGCGGCGGAGGTCTCTGCAACCAGTACTCCAGCCTAGGGACATTCAACAACCACTTCAGCTCGCACCTCTACCTGTAAGAACTGTTGCGAAGTGACGGGGGGATGGCCCTGGACCTGCGCCATCCTCCCGTCGCTCCGGCCCGCCTAGAAGCGGTGTGTCTAAAGAGCTCCCTCGAAGTTGGCGATAGGACACCGTTCAAAGTCTGCTAGGCACCTCGTCGGCGGACGGACGCTCTCATTGCTGCATATTCAGGGCGAGTCCTGCGGCGCTACGAGCAGTATCAGCCCACTGCGACCGCCCCAGTTCATGGCACCCGGCCCGGACTCGGGTCCCACTATTCCCTTCTGCATCACGTCGAGAGCACGAATGTGCGGCCCGAGTACTCGGTCGTTCCTCCCGCCTCATGCACAGGGCCTCCGCGCGCGGGACGTACCGCTTCACTCGACGCCCATGCACCACAGTCAGCAACGAGAAGAAGAGATACAGGACATGTTCAAAAGAATTGCCTCGATAACCCTTTCTGTGCTTGCTCTCACCCTAGGCAGCGCAACGGTGAGCAGCGCCGCCGACGGAGTTTGCGGCAGCAGTGACTTCTGCCTCTACAAGAATGCCAACTATTCAGGAGGTGTCTACGACTACAGTGCCGCTCTCTCTGAGAACACCTACTTGGGAGACAACTTCTTCGGCGCTGGTACGGCTGTCAACAACAATGCAAGCAGCAGTGTCAACAAGCACGTGCACTGGGTCGTGAAGGCATATGAGTCCGCTTGGCAGGGTGGTGATCCGCTCACTCACCGTGCAGCTGGCACCGGCTGCCTGGCTGGTCAATGCCCTGCCTATTCCACCCTGGGCTGGGCGGACAATGCCTTCTCGTCCCACGACAACATCTGGGTTCCGTAACCCTATCCGGCATCTGGCACAGCAGCCATATGCGCTCGCCCTCTGTCCCCCGGACTGCGATGCGACTTGTAATCGCCGCAGCGCAGTCCGGATCAGGGAACCCGCATCGTACTGCAGCCATCATTAAGGATCTTCAGCGTTGACTTTCCAGGGCGATATCGGCCTTGATGATCTGGTATATGTCGGCTGAAGCTGATGCAGGCATACGGAGGATCCGCCAGGTCCTGAGCCAGGCCAAGAAGCCATCCGGTCAAATTCCATTCGCTTGTGAGCCGGATATGTCCCCTTCGATTCGCCAGGACCGTGCGGATTCCCGGACGGTTCGCGGCTCATTCTATTGGCCATTTCCCATCGCATCAGCCAGCCATAGGTCCTCGCGATCGCCCATCGCTTCGGCACCGGCTGAAATCGCTCTTCAAGTGGTCACTGTGCCGCTTCGGCACCGATCCAGAGGCCACCCCGCCGTGCTGGATGACAGTGGTCTGGTAGCTGCCGTCGGCCCCTGCCTTGGCGAGGCCGATATAGGCCGCCGCTGGGTCGGCCAGTTCCTGCTTGCCGCCGGCGGTGCCGCGCACCAAGGACGGGCGACGGGACGGTCAGGCCAGCCGGAGTGCCGATGATCAGATGACGCCACCCGCTGCAAGGAACCACCACGGCCTGCTCCCACAAGAACATCCCAGAGCCCAAATGCCGCGATCAGATGTTTCAGAAGCCCGCTGGAGCGGGACCCGAAGGCCGGGCGGACTCAGCCGACGGCCGCTTGCCTGGTGGGCAGGAAGTGGGGTGGCGCTTGAACGGAACCCGGAACGTGCCGTCGGTACCGGCGTACGCCTTGTCAGCGTGGACAGGGATCCCGCAGCGGTTCCCAGATCGTGCCGGGCTCCCGTGCCGTTGGGCGAGGTGGTTTCGGTCGCCGCGTATCATGATCCGGTCCTCGGCTGCACCAGCGTACGCTGATGTGGCTGCGTCGCAGGCGCCGCTGGTCTGCTCGCCGACCGCGCCCCAGGCTTCGTGGTGCTGGACGGGACTCCACTGATTCTGACCGCGGCGGTGAGAACCTCGAGGACTACTCGGCCGAACGCCGTCAGCAGGCAGCCAACGTCCAGGCTGTTAACGGTTCCACCGCATGCAGTGGATCTTGCCGGCTGCCGGCCGCGCCTACGGCCTGACTTCAGCCCATACACACCTGATCATCAGAACCTGCGAACGGCAGGGTTTCCTCGTTCTCGCCGAGCACGGCTGCTGGAGCGGATTGCCCGGCTGAAGTTCCTGGCAGAGGCTCGCTGAACTCGTACTGGTGCAGGTCTGGCTACTTCGGGCATGCCCTTGTGGCGCTTGCGCGTCTAACGGAGGAGTGAGACGTTTCCGCAACCCACAGCAGTTTCGGTGTCTTCGTGACGACCGCACGGCGGTACCTCAATGAGACGTCCGGCTCGCGGCCTGCGGACAGGGCCTGCGTGAAGCTCTGGCGGGCCCTGGCGGAGGGGATTTCGCCATCGCTGGCGGCTTGGCTCCACTCTCACACCGCCGGCCGCGTCGCCGGGGACAACCTACCCATAGTGCGACCGGACGCACCGCATGCGGGTGCCATCTCATGGACCTGCAGGTCGATGAGATGGCACGCCTTTCTGGGCGTGCCACTATGCGGCCCGTAGATGCCGATCGGCAGGTTCGGTCCGATGAAGTCCCTCGGCTCAGGGCGCGTCAGGCCGTTGCTCTGACGACATGGGGTGGGCGGCGCTCTTACCTTCCTGGCCCGGAATCCGTACCACTGCGATTCCTGCGTCCAGGTCCACCGTCGTCCTGTTCGGCGGAGCCCCGGCGTCTTCGTTGTCCGGGATGACCAGTGCCGACTGCCGCTCTTTCAGTTCATGCTGCTTGCCTGGGGAAAACTCGCATGCAGCAGTTCGAATCCCGTCGCGGATATCTGGCCCTGCCGGGCGCTGTTCCGCCACGGCAGGGCTCCTGCCCGCCCTGCGCGCAGCAGCAGCTGGTCGGCGAAGGCCAGCACGGTGAGCACGATAGCCAGTCCCGGAAGGGTCATGAAGGCGAGGAATTCCACGTCTCCAGTATCCGGGCCGCAGCGAGGTATGTCACCCTGCAATGGCGGATGTGGATGGTGCGTTGGCGCTGTGTGCTGGTCTATGCCGCACGGTACGGGCGGGCGTGCAGGTTGGTCGCGGGCAGACGCATGTCCTGAAGAGAAAGTGCTCTCGAGGTCTACTCTGCCGTTCAATTCAGCGGCGTAGCGCGTCTACTGGTTGGATGCGCGACGCGCGCAGCGCGGGGTACAGGCCAGCGACCAAGCCGGTGAGTAGACCGATCCCAGGTGCTGCTGCCACGGTCAGGGGGTGAAGTACTGGTGTCCACTCCTTCACTATCGCGACCGTCACCACCGTGAGTGTTCCCAGGCTTGTTCCCACGATGCCGCCGAGCGCTCCTAGGGCTCCGGACTCTGCAAGGAACTGGGCAACGATGTGGTGGGCCCGGGCTCCCAGCGCTCGGCGCAGGCCGATCTCCGCGGTCCGTTCCAGGACTGCGACCAGCGTGGTGTTGGCGATGCCTACAGCGCCGATGACCAGGCAGATCGTGGCGAGGAGGAGGAACAATTGGCTGAGATCGGCGCTCACGCTGTTCCGTAGCTTCTGGGGGTTGGGGGGTGGTACGGCTTTGAGGTACTCCGGGTGGTCGGGGCGCAGTGCCAGGGGAGCTTGATCGGCTACCTGTGTCGCGGCGCCGACCTCGGTGGAGATGAGCATGCTGGCAGGGGTGTCGCGGGGGGGACCCCAGATTTTGGCTGCAGTTGCCCTCGGGACGATTACGGACAGGAGCAGGTCTGCCTTGCGTTCGATGTCGTCGACGATGCCGATAACGGTGAAGGGTTCGCCATCCACGAAGACGGCAGGCTGCGCGCGGAGATTCGTGATTCCGAGTCTGGCCGCCACTGATGATCCGATGACGGCGACCGGTTCGGCACGCTGCTCGTGGAAGTTGTCATAGATCCGGCCTTGTGCGAGATGGGGAACAGCCGCACGCAGCACTCCTGGTGAGGCTGCTACTACGTTGCTCTTCTCTCCATCGGTGGGAGTTACGGCCGGTGAGGCACTTACTTCAGGTCCGGTGTCGGTTCTCACCGCCCAGAAGACTCCTGCATCGCGGACGCCGGCCAGCCGTGCTACTCGTTCGTCTGCGTCGTGTGGGAAGGCAGGGGTGGCGAACTGATCGACCTCCTTGCCGACGTCTTCGACCGTGACCTCAGTTGCTGTGAGCACAGAGAATCGTGTGTCGATCTGAGAGGAGGCGGTCGCGGTCAGCCCGAGAATCGCGACGAACGTGCCGACGCCCAGAACGGTGCCCAGCGCCGTGAGAATGGCTCGCGCGGGGCGCTGCAGCATGCCGGAGAGTGCTTCGGCGAGGAGATCACGGGGCGTGATGCGCGATGGCCGGATGGCCGGGGCTGGTGGTGGGGGTTTCATGCAGCCACCCCCTCACGCAGGGCGCCGTCGTGGATCGAGACAGTGCGCTGTCCCCGTTCAGCAACTGCCTGATCGTGAGTGATGACGACAATGGTCATGCCATCCGCATGCAGTTCGTCCAGCAAGGTCAGGACGGCATTGGCGCTAGTTGAGTCGAGGTTTCCGGTCGGTTCGTCGCACAGCAGAAGGGAAGGGACTGAGGCCACAGCTCGTGCCACTGCGACGCGTTGGCGCTCTCCTCCCGAGAGGTGGGATGACGGCGCCCCCATGCGGTGGCCGAGTCCGACTCTCGTGAGTGCATCGCGGGCGCGTTGGGCCCGGTGGGTGCGAGGTACAGCGCTGTACATCATTCCGAGTGCCACGTTTTCCTCGGCAGTACGGTGAGGCATGAGGTGGAACGACTGGAATACGAAGCCAATGCGCTGCCCACGCAGGGCCGTACGGTCGGCTTCCTTCAGGGTCGTGGTGTTCATTCCGTCGAGGTAGTACGTTCCATGCGTGGGACGGTCGAGGAGGCCCGCAACGTTGAGGAAAGTTGACTTTCCTGATCCTGAAGGACCGACGACGGTGATGAATTCACCCTGCGAAATCGTCAGATCGCACTCGCTCAGTGCCATGACGGGTGATGGTCCGCCATAGGTCAGTCCCACGCTGCGGAATTCGATGACAGGTGGTCTGGGCGTCACTTCCGTCCCCCCTGTTCACCGACGGTATCGGCTCCGACGATCACTTGCTCGCCCTCTCGCAACGTCGTGCCTGCTGAAGGGGTGACGGCTATGAAGCCGTCACCGGATGTGCTGGTCCTTACCACCACACGACGCTGGGCACCGGTATCAGTCAAGACGGTGACGGCAGTTGTTCCGTCGGCCCTAGTCGAGACAGCCGATATCGGCACGACAAGGGACTTGTTGACCGTCGAGCCCGCTTCGACCGTGATCCGCACGTCCTGGCCGGCGAGCGAACTTTGCAGGGCCCGCTTGGGACGCACCACGATGAGGTAGCCGCCAGGCTGCCCCTTTGAGGCTTCCTCTGCTCCCTCGTGCCCGGACTGGCCGCTCTCATCCGCGGTCGGGACGCTTCCGATAGAGACTACCTTGGCGTCAGCCTCGTCGCCGGTGCTCTCTGCCAGGATGCGTGCTTTTTGACCCGCCCTGACGAGATCCTTTTGGTGGTTCTGCAGATAGCCATGGATGACCAGCTCGCCGGAGGCGAGCGTGAGCGCCGTGCCTGTGCTCGTGCTTCCTACGGAGGCGGAGATCTGTGACACGCGGGCGGGAAAGCCCTTCAGATAGACAACTTCCGCGGCTGGCAGCATAGGGCCGGCCTGGCCTTGTCGCGTGGCTAGATCCTTCCGTGCCCTTGCGAGGTCTTCCGCAGCGCGGCTTACATTCTTCTGGGTTCCCGGGTCTCCAGGGGCGGCCTTCGCATCCTCAAAGGCCCGTTGGGCGGCGACAACGGCGTCTTCCGAAGCCTGGATCTGGGCGGCGCTTTCTGGGCTGGCCGGCAGCGGTGTGTAGCCGATCGCGGTGTAGAAGGAACTCAGAGCTGCTTTGGTGCCCGCTCCGAAGGTTCCCGGTTGATCCGCCCTCACCCGGTGGCCGAGGTGAGTAAGAGCCTGCTGAAGCTGCTTCACGTCCTCGCCAGCAGTTCCGGGCCGGATGTCTCGGTAGGAGGGAAGGGTCCCCTGCAGCACGAAGACAGGTCTGCCGGAGACTTCGAGCACGACCTGCCCCGGCAGAACTTCTCCGCCGGTATGGACGGGCAGCCGCGTGATCACAGCCCGTCCGCTCTCGCCCGAGGCTCCAGGAGACACCGGGACGGACTGGCCGGCCGTCACGGTACCGCGCAGAATCACCGAGTCCGTGAGGACTCGGTGCTCGACGGGCACTGTCATGACACCAGGGGGCGGGGGTGCGCTCTCAAGCGCGGCCTGAGCAGGGGACTTCACGAAGAGCGAGGCTCCTACCCCTCCGGCGGCCAGCAGTGCGCCGCCGAGAGCGACAGCGGCAACCCAGCGCCGCCGTGCGGTCAGCAATGACTGCTTGCCCTTCCTGCTGTCCATGTCATCGCCGTGTTCCGGGGCGACCGGTACGTCAGTCCGCCCCGTCGACTGATCAAGCATGCACTCTCCCACTGGCAGATCGCCCCCCTTCTTCGCGTCATCGCGAGATATCCACGCCCCAGATGCGGATCCAGATCTGTCCGGGGCGAAGCAGGAGGCCTCGGACTCGTATCCGTCAGCCACCAAATGCTTGGCGGCCTAGAGAGATTCCGCATCGCTCGTTGGCCCCAGAGTGACCACAGAGTGGCAGTTCTGGAGACGGTAGCGAACGATGGGCGGCTGGAGCTCTCGCCGTCTCATAGCACGGATCCCCGGAGACATCTGCGCCTGGCGACGGCCTGGAGCGTTGCTGGCACTCCCACTCGTGGCGACGACAGCGGGACAGGGCAGGCTGACTGAACAATATTCACTGCGGATCGCAGGTATCACTTCAACCCATTGAAGCATCCTGCTCATCGTCTGCATTGGGTATTCAGTACTCAAATTAACAAATCGCCCATATCGGCTACTGGCAACCTGTCGCCCACCGTGCACCCATCCTGCCTGCATTGCGCGATGCAGGCCGTCTTCCATTAAGAACAAATTAGCGCGATGCGCAGCCGTAATATTCTTCAGCTGCCCCCCCTGTCCGCATCCGAGCCGCATATAGCCGCTAAGCAACAATTACTCTGTATGCGCAGTGAGGTCACTTGCGACACTGCACCTGCCCTCACTCACTCACTCTGGGTCACATGCCGGGCTGCCCACAGGGCCAGGATCACCTCGACAGCAACCGCAGACCACAGCCAGCCGCACTAATCTGCAAACCCGTTCTGGCGCACTGCAGGTTGGACATCGGAAACGCCGAAGGATATTTCGTTGAACCTCAGAAACCTTGTGGTCCTGATTCCGCCCCTCTGCCTTGTCATGGCATGCAGTTCTTCCGGCTCTGTCGAGTCACTGCCGCCGCTCGGAGAGATCAAGGAAGTCAGGTCAGGGAGTGATGTTGTGCTGCCTCTTGACTCATATGATGTAACCCCTGAAGAGCGCAGCACCCTGGAGCAGATATACGACCTCGTGGGAAGTGAGTGCATGCGGAAGAAGGGCTTCAAGGTCACGCTTCCTCGGCGCACACCGGAGAGCGAAGAATCTGTATACGGACGGCGCTACTTTATTTTGCGAATGGATGAGGCCGAACGATACGGATACCGGCCTGAAAGAATGATGCAGAAGCCCAAGAAGACACCGATTACGGGTCTTGAGTCGAAATCTGCGCTCAGGGAATGGCTTGGCCACGACCCTGATGACCAGAAGCAGGACCCTAACGAGGCGAAGGGATGCGGAGCTGCTGCCTTCCCGGTAATCGAGAAGGGAGTCAAGCGGGACTCGGACGTCGTGATACACGATCTGACTGGTGACTCCTGGCACAGGAGCGAGGAGGACGCCCGCGTTCAGGCCGTATTCAGGCGGTGGAGTGCATGTATGAAGGAAGCTGGCTTCAAGTACTCCTCCCCAGTTGAGTCGAATAATGATCGCCGATGGCAGCAGAAGACGATCACTGACGTGGAGATCTCGACAGCGAAGGCTGACGTGCTGTGCAAGCAGAAGACGAACCTTGCAGGAATTTGGCTAGCGGTGGAGACGGCCTATCAGAAGCGGCAGATCGAGCAGCATGCGGAAGCGCTCCGCATCAGACGCGCTGCATGGGACATCCGAATCCGGAACGCTCATGAGGCGCTCGGCGGCTAGCCGGAACGATCTGGTACATGCCCCCAGGCCGGTGTGCACACCTCGTGCTCACTGCAGTCTTCTGTCGTACACAGGCTCCCCTGCGGGAGCTCTCCCTGCGCCCCGCCAGGGACGGGTGCCCTCGCCAAGAGGAACGGGCAGGGGCCGCCGGCCCCTGGCGGGAGCAGAGGCGGAGGCAGGAGCGCGCCAGTAACCAAAGAATGGTGAGCGGGCGGGGCCAAGGGAGGCGCAGGCGGGAGCGGGAGGCAATCTGGCCGTCCGGGGCCGGCAGAGCACCGAGCCGGTTACAGAGGCGGGCAGCGCCTCGCTGCCGGGGCCTGTCAGCGGTCCTGCAAGAACACGTGCTCGGGACCTACCTGCCGCGTCGCACCCTGCCATGAGGAGCAGAGGCAGCCACCCGCTCGAGCGGGTGGCCGGCACCGCGTGGCTGTCACATCCGGCGGCGTCAGCCGATCAGAGACCGGCAGCAGTACACCGGATCACGCGCTGGCCAGATCGCACTGACCGTCTTGCTGCTTCCGGCCACCCCGCTCACGATGTCCGGCTCGATCCCCTCTGGATCAGGATCCGGACGCTGTGGCGGCCGCCACAGCGCTCCGCAGACCGGCCGGAGCCCCGGCAGGAGCTGAACCAGGAGCCTCCCAGAGCCGTCGGAGCGACGGGCCGAAATCGAATTGAGTAGTACCTACTCACGCCAAGCGCTCGCACCCTTCCGGAGAATCGGATGCGGATAAATGGGACAAACACAGGTATTCCAGTGATCCACTAGCGCGGTGGTGAACCCCATGACCGAACAGCTCTGCCCGCCAGCAACCCGCATTCCGCCTGCGGGCTGGGCGCGGCGGCGAAGCACGCTTCAGGCGCTGCCGACGCCTCTGTCTGCGAGCCTCTCCCCCGTCGGCCTCTCCTCACCAGCGATCCGCAAGCGGACCCTCGGCCGGCCGGTCTACGGGGTGCCACTGTGGGATGTGCCGCTGCTCGTCCTGCCAGGCAGCCGGCTGGAATTCGATTATGGAGACCCCATCGGCTGTGCCGGACGGCGGCCTCTGAACGCTGTGGGCCATCTTGCGTCGACACTGACGGGTTTCATGCCGCCAACGTGTCCCGACTACCGTTTCCCCGAGCCTCTGTCAGGCTTGACCGATCTGTGCCAGGCCGCGAGCACGCTCTACTCCTACGAAGACGAACGAGGGTTCCGCAAGTGGCTGTGCTCTGAGAATAAGGCCCTTGCCCACCGCAGCGGAACGCTCGTCGAGCTCATCAGGTCAGCGCTTGCCCTGCCCCTGCCGGAGCAGGAACTGCTGATGGTGCCGCTGATTTATCTGAACCACATGTGGCGGCAGGGCAGTCCCGGCCTTGAGGCTGCCAGCGGGCCGAGTTCAATGCCCACCTGTTTCGACGTCCTACTCACCGCCCTGTCCGAGTCGACGGGGATCCTGCCACGGTTCAATCAGCTGATCATGACCATGCGGGCATGGCGGCTCGACAGCCTGTCTGACGGCGACAGCGTGTCCTACCGCGACCTCACCAACCTGGAACAGGTCAGGCCCTACTTCTGGCTCAACGGCGTCAATCAGTCCGAACTTGATTTCTACCGTGCTTTCTTCACGGTGGAGTCTTTTGGCATACCCCTGTACGGCTGGGGAGCCCTGGCCCTGGAGTGCGCTGCTGCCGATGACGCTGACCTTGGAGCATTCGCCCTGCGGTGCGTGCACGACACACTGCGCAACGTCTACTTCTGCGTCCGGCACCTGGTTCCCAAGGTGGACCCGGCGGAGTTCCGCAAGATCCAGCTCACTGGCGGCTGGATCGACGATGAACTCAACGGAGCGGCTTCGGGGTATCAGCTGCCTTTCATGCTCATGCTGGATGCGCTCTTCCAGGTTGAGTACAGCCACCCGGGCGCCTCGACAGCGCGGGAGAACGGACTCCGCTTCGTACCGACCAGGTGGAAGGACTTCTTCCATTCCATCTACGATCACACGCCCTCTCTGCGCCAGTGGGTACAGCAGCGGCAGTCTCCTGAGCTCGCCGAGGCGTACCAGCGGTGCGTCGACATGTACACCATCCACCGCACGCTTCACCGGCATACCGCCGGACAGACACTGCGCGGCGCCACGACCACCGGCCGGTCCTTCGTGTCTGCCGAACGCAACTACCACGACTTCATGAGTGAAACAGGAGCCCTGGTACGGGACACCGCAGCTGTCGGACTGGCGGACACCGAAGAAGAGAGGCGCTGAGATGGCTACAATTCGGGTAGAAGCACATCAGGTCCAGGTCCCGCCCGGTGCGGCGCTGCTGACAGTCAGCACCGAACACAACCTTCCTATCGTGTTCGGCTGCCGGGCCGGCCGCTGCGGAACATGCCTGGTCCAGGTGCTCGCCGGGTCCGCCAACTTCCGCGCGCCCACCGCCCGCGAGACGAAGACCCTGCAGGTGCTGGACGCAAGGCCTGACTGGCGGCTCGCCTGCCAGAGCATCGTCTACGGAGATGTCCACCTCCGCTATGTCTGACCATCCCCTGCGCCATCCATCTCTGGTGCACTCCCTGCTGTCATCCGGTATCCCTCACGCGACGGGAGGCGAGTATGGTGATCAACGAAGCATCGGCTGTCGCCGAACGAATCCGCCGGCAGTACCAGGCCAGGACCCAGGGTTCGCGCCTCATGCATGAGGAGGCCAAGCGCTGGCTTCCGGGAGGGGACACCCGGACGATCAATCACTTCACGCCGTATCCGACGTTCATGTCCCACGGCAGTGGCTGCACACTCACCGATGTGGATGGCAACGACTACCTCGATTTCATCAACAACATGGGCTCCATGGTCCATGGACACAGCCATCCCACGCTCACCGCTGCGGCCTCAGACCAGCTGTCCAGGGGAACCGCGCTCGGCACTCCGGTCGACCTCCAGCTGCGCCATGCGCGGATCATGTGCGAGCGTGTGCCCTCCGTCGCCCTTGTCCGCTACACCAACTCCGGTACCGAGGCGACGATGCTCGCACTGCGGGCAGCGCGCGCCTTCACTGGTAAGAACGCCATCGTCAAAATCGACGGCGGTTACCATGGCGTCCATAACGACGTCACACTCAACATGTTCGCGGGTATGCCGGAACCCGCCCGCCCGCAAGCCCAGGTGCCCGAGACCTTTCCCATGGTCCAGGCACCCCGCGGCGTTCCTCCCAGCACTGCCGACGAAGTGTTCCTGGTCCGCTACAACGATCTCGGACAAGCAGCTCAGGTACTGGCTTCACACTCCGATCGTATCGCCGCAGTGATCGTCGAACCCATGATGGGAGCGGCTGGCTGCATTCCGGCCGATGTCCACTACCTGCACGGCCTGCGCGATCTCACCCGCCACTTCGGTGTGCTGATGATCCTCGACGAATGCTCCACCTTCCGGCTCGGTCCCCTGCAGGAGCGGTACGGCCTCGAGCCGGATCTCACCACCGTCTGCAAGATCATCGGGGGTGGCATCCCTCTGGGAGTGCTCGGCGGGAGCAGGGAAGTCATGTCGCAGTTCGACCCCTCTCTGCCGCAACCGCTTTACCATGCAGGAGCGTTCGTGGGCAACGGACTGGCTCTGCGTGTCGGTATCGCAGCCCTTGAGATGTTCGGACCTGCTGAAGTAGCCCGCCTCAACGGCCTGGGCGAGCGCCTGATCCGCGAGCTCCCCGAAGCGGCACGCGAGGCAGGCATCTCCATGCAGGTCACAGGGATCGGCTCACAAGCACACTGGCACTGGGGAAATATCCCCCTGCGTAATGCCCGTGATGTCCAGGCGGCGCAGCGGGACCTGGCCGAGCTTCCCGAACTGGTCCACCTCGAGCTGCTGAACAGCGGGATCCACCTCTCGCGCCGCGGCCTGTTCACCCTGTCCACCCCCATGACCGACAGGCATATCGATTCGTTCCGGGACGCGATGCTCAGGGCACTGCGCACCCTGCGGCCGTACATCGCTGAACGGATCCCGCGCCTCCTCACAAGCACAGTCCGCCCAGCCGTGGCTCGCACACCTGACAGCACAAGAGGGGAAGAATCCATGAGCCAGCTCCACGAACTCGCTTCGGATCACTACGCCGCCATCAACGCCGGAGACATCGACGCTGTAATGGCCCACTACGCCCCGGACGTCGAGACAACTACTCCGAACGGCCAGCTCAACGGTGCCGAGGCAGTCCGCGGCTTTCAGGAGGCATTCCACACCGCCGCACCCGATGCCCGCATCGAGGCACTGCGCACCTACGAAGACGGCGGGACAGTCCTCATCGAAGGCATGTACTCAGGCACCCATACCGGACCGCTGAACAGCCCGGACGGCACCATCCCCGCTACCGACCGGCCGTTCAAGTTCACCTTCGTGGAAATTCTGGAGTGTTCCGGGGGAAGGATTTCGAACCAGCGCCTGTACTGGGACAACGTCGTCTTCCTTACCCAGCTCGGCCTGCTTCCCGGATAGGACGCGCGCGGCAACCGGCCGCTGCCCCTGTCCCTGCAACCATTCCCGAGTCCCATGGCTGCAGGGCGGTGAGGCCACCGCAGTGGCGGCCCGTCCGGCTTCTCTCGTCTGCGGCGCGCAGCCGGATGCAAGCCGATGGGTGGGCATCCTTGTTGCTGGATGCCCACCCATCGGTGCCGGATGCGGCTACGGCATGACGTTCTCGATCACGACGCTGCCCGTGCCGGCTGCGGTGCCGCGCGCATTGACCAGCTGCACTTCGCCGAAGAACCGGCGGCCGGCCGGCGCAGGGGATGCGACCACGACGTCGGCTGCGACCTGCGACGTGCCGTTATTGGCGAGCCGAATGGTCTGCGCCTCGTCGACGTTCACGGACCCGAGCGAGGGCGCGAAGTAGACGTCCTTGTAGTCGTAGGCAGTCGAGCCCGCAGGCACCGAGTAGCCGATCACCCTGATGGTGTAAGTGCCAGCGGTGGGCTGGTCGAGGGTGACTGTCTCATCCGAGTCTCCGTCCGCGGACCAGTCGATGAGCTCAGTACCCCGCCACACCTCCAGGTCGAGGTCGGCCGCGGTGTCCGAAACCCCGCCAATGGCAACGTCGAATCTGTCTACACCGCTCGGGAGGTTAACGGTGGTCTCCGTGACGTCCTGGTCATCGATCTCGGGCCGGCTGACCTTGGCTGAGCCGAGTGGTCCGCCCTTCAGCTTGCCCTCAAGACCGGCGAAATTGTTCCTGACATCCCAGTTGACGCTCGTCGGGGCACCGAGCCGAACCTGCGGAAGAGTCTTCACCTCAGGGTCGAATGCCGTGCCGAGAAGCGTGATGTCGAGCCGGAAGGGGTTGTCCAGCCACGGCGAGGTACGGCGGGACTCAACCTCGATCTCCCAGACACCGGGCTGCGGGTTGCTGTACGAGCGCACATCGGGACGGCAGGTGTTGTCCGGGTGGCTGTAGTTCGGGTAGCAGAAGATGGAGGAGCTGTCCTCTACGGCGACACCGTAGGGGTGCACAGAGATGAAGCGGGTCTGGCTTTCGTCCTTCAGTCCGCTGAGAGCCACTTCAAGCGTCTTGGCGCCCTCAGGTACGGTCACGAAGTAGGACTTGTGGCTGTTGCGCTGCACCGTGCTGGCGATCGAGACCCCGTGGGCCGGCTTCGCCAGCACTCGGGATACGACAACAGTGGAGAGGATCTGCCTGTCCACGCCAGGCGTGGCGGGGTCATCCAGTTCGAGGATGGCGCTGTGTATGCCCGCCGTGGCCGCACGGGCGTCGACCTTAACGGTGACCGGCGTGTTCAGCGGAAGCTCCACGGACGCGGGCACCGGCCGGAAGAACGTTCCGTCGTTGTACTTCCATCGCAGATCGTGGCGTACGGGCGTGCTCGGCCCGGTGGTGCGGGTGACCGTAACCGTGTAGGTCCGCTTCTCCTGGATCTTCAGGCCGCCCTCGCGGTCGTAGATCCCGGTGCCAGCACCCGGAGACTTGAGGAACTCGTCAATGGCCGTGTCGACCGGAGCTCTGACGGTGTACTCATGTGCTGTGGCCCCGTCCTCGATCGCCGACCACGCGCCGGTGATGTTGATCAGTCCGGCGCCCTGCTCATGAGCCTGTACGTTCTCGATGTTCTTCGCAGTGCTGGTGAGAGCCGTGCGCAGTTCCGCGGGCGTCAGTTCCATGTGACGCTGCTTGGCAGCGGACAGCAGCAGCGCCGCTGCGCCTGCAGCCTGCGGCGAGGCCATCGAGGTTCCCTGGAGCATCCCGTAGCCGGCGGGAAGCTCGTAGCCGGCTTCCTTGACAGGTGCACCGGGTAGCCACGTCTGGATGGTGTTGACTGCGGCACCAGGAGCCGAGAGGGTCGGGGCAAAGCCTCCGTCCTCACGCGGGCCGCGGGAGGAGAAGGGGAACATGGCGTAGTTCTTCTGTACGGCGGAGCCGTAGTTGGACGCCCAGGTTTCCTTGGAGATCGCTGCGCCGACGGAGATCACCTTGTCGGCAAGACCGGGGTCGCCGATGGTGTTGGTACCCGGTCCCTCGTTGCCCGCCGAGATGACCAGCTGGACGCCGTACTCGTCGATGAGCCGGGTGTACAGCTCCGCGCGGGCGTTGTTGCCGTCGTTGAGAGCGGGCAGGCCGCCGATGGACATGTTGACGATATCGACCCCGCGATTAATGACGAGGTCGGCCATGCCTTCGGTCAGAGCAACGTTGGTGCAGCCACCGCTCCAGGTGCAGGCGCGGGAAGAGACCAGCTTGGCACCCGGGGCGGCACCGTTCATCCTGCCGCCGAACAGGCTGCGGGCGGCGGTGATGCCGGCCACGTGGGTGCCGTGCTCGGACTCGATGATGCCGACGTTGACGAAGTCGGCAGTTCTGCCGACCCAGTCGCCGCCGAGCGGGTCCATCGGTACGTCCTTGCGGATCTCGATGACGAATGGGATTCGTTCGGCGACCTGGGTGGCGGGGTTGTCGGTGCCGAAGTAGCCGATCTGGAAGGCGTCCTTGTACGGCTTCATCGGCGTGCTGTCGGTGAAGTCGTTGTCCTGGTCGGTGTCGACACGGACGGTGCCCGTCGCCGGGTCGTAGAGCAGACCGAAGACATCGGTGGTGTCACCGTCCCGGTTGACGTCCCCCTTCATGTCGCCGTTAGCGGTGATCGACTCGGTGAATCGGCTGAACCGGTAGTTCCCGGCGGGCGCATTCCAGCTGCTGCCGGATGCGTTGAAGACGGGCCCGGTCACAGAGGTGGTCTGCGGGCGCCAGGTGCCGTCGTTGTCCGTGATCGGGTCAGTGGCGGTAACCCAGTCGACAACCTTGCGTTCCCCGGTAGTTGTCGTCCTCAGGGCCGGGTGACCCAGGTCGACACCGGAGTCGAGGATGCCGATGGTCACTCCGCGGCCGTCGTACTGCGGATAGTTCCTGACAAACTCCACCGCGCCCGTCTCGAACGACGGGTTGTACGGGTTCTTGGCAGAAGTGTTGCTGTTCGGAGCCGGGGAGAGGCTAGCCGTCCTGGCAGTGAGCGCATCCTTGGCATGGTCTCCGGCTGGTGTGGGGTCATCCAGCTCGATCTCGTGCTTCAGATCAATACCGTGCACAGACGGCAGCTTCACGGCAGCATCGATGGCCGCCTTGGCCTGACTGGTCGGCAGAGTGGCGCGCACATAGCCGATCCTGTCGTAGACGCGGCCCACGGATCCGCCCTTGACCGCGTTGAGCTGCTCGGCAACCTTGTTGGTTGCCCCAGGCGCCGTCGCGATCATCAAAGTGACGGTCTTGGCTCCGTCCGCCTCTGCTTCTGCCAGCAGATCGGCATCTGCCGCGCCCAGCTTCTCGGACACGATCTTAAGCGGGGTGGAATCCACAGGAGCGCCGGTGGCGTTGGTGGAGAAGGCAGGCCCGATGCCAGCGCCGGCCAGTGCAGTGGCCAGACCTGCTGAGGCTGCGGCATAGGCCAGGCTTCGCCGGCTGTGCCGGCGTATGGGTTCCTGGGGCTCGTGGTTCATGTACGTCCCTGCATGCGATGAGAGAACGGAATATCGAACGACCGCTCACCCTTGCGTATATGCCGACGTCACAGAAGCCCATCAAGTCCTACTTGAGTAGCAACTACCCAGGACTTTTAGCGCTCGTCACTGCGTTGTGAAGCTTGCCGAAGCGGCCCCTGCCTCAGGCCGTCGAGGGCAGCACGACACCGATCCGAGCGCCCGCCGCTCCGGAAGCGCCCCGGCGCAGCTCCTTACCAGCCGAGGCGAAGGTCCGTCACACGCATGCCGCCGCAGCTACCTCGGCGGGCAATACGGACCCAGCGAGACATTTCACCCGTCCGTCAGTCTGGCCAGTCTGCCGAACTGCGGTCTGCCCAGTTGCTGCCGTGCATAACCCGCCCGCGGAGAGGCCAGCAGCACCCCTTCCCTCAACAATTCGCTCCCACCAAGCCGGCTTCACCTGCGGCCTCTGGAGCCTTTCTCATCTGTAGCTCCGGCGGGTGTGGCGTGGTTCGCTGTTGACGCGGGAGGAACACGCGGGGCATATCCGCGGTTGGGCGGGTCACCACAAACAAGCCTGACCAGCGGAGATGCCCCGGTGTTCGCCTATCCTGCCGCGTGTGAAGTGGAGTTGGAACTCCTCAAATGGTGACGATGGTTCTCGTCGCGGTCGAGGGAGACCGGCCGTGCAAGCCCGGACCGTACGACCGGGCCCGGTGCGCACTGGTCTACCTGCGCAAGCACGACACCCTCGAACAGATCGCGGCCGGCTTCCGGACCGGCGTGGCCACGGCCTGGCGCTACGTGAACGACACGATCGAGTTGCTCGGCAAGTTCGCACCGTCGTTGACGGAGGCGCTCGCCGGCCACCCCGGCGACGGATACGTCCTGCTCGACGGCACCGTCGCCGAGACCGACCGGGTACAAGCTGAGGGCCACTACTCCGGCAAGGTCCGCCGCGAAGGCGTGAACCTGCAGGCCGTCACGGCGGACGAAGGAACGCTGCTGTGGATCTCCCCAGCCCTGCCCGGCGGAAGCCATGACGTGAAGGCCGCACGGGAGCACCACATCGTGACCACCTGCGCCCAGCTGGACCTGGAGGTCCTCGCCGACAAGGGCTACACCGGAGCCGGCGGCACCGTCATCACGCCAATCACGCGCAGGCCGAACAGTGACCTCTGCAGCAAGCACAAGGCATCGAACAAGGTCCACGCGACACTGCGCGCCCCAGTCGAACGCACCATCGCACGAATCAAACAGTGGCGAATCCTCCGCCACACCCGCATCAGCCCGAACAGGCTGTCGTCAGTCACCACAGCCCTCCTCACCCTCATGATCTACACGTGAAAAAGGCTCCTGGAATCCAACGGGAGCCTCACAGGCCTCTCTTCAGCACGACTGGCCCGGCCGGGAGCGGCATCGGTGCCACTCCAGCGTGGTGCGGCCCGTGCTCCGAAGCCCGGCGGCTCCCTCTGAGCTCAGGTGCTCCGGACCCCGCTCGGTACCGGCAGGGACAGACCCCTCAGGGGGACCCGAGCAGACAGTACTCAGGTTCGTACAGAGGAAAGACGCGAGACTTCTGGGACAGTGCCAACGCTGCAGAGATGCTCCGGCCAGGCAACCCCACGGGTGCCGGAAGTCTCTGTCAGACCAATGGAGGAGGCGTTCTCTGTGCCTGCAGCACGTGCCGCTCTCGGCGGAAGCCTGCGCCCGCGGCGCTACCTCATGTGCGAGCCTCGATTCTTTGACGTGTGTTATGCCATCAACCCGTGGATGAACACCGATACCAGGGTCGATGCCAGCCTCGCCCACGCTCAGTGGAGTGCCCTGGTCAAGGCGTACCGTGACCGTGGTCATACAGTAGAGACCGCAGCCCCAGTGGAAGGACTGCCTGACATGGTGTTCGCAGCTAACGCAGCGCTCGTCGTTGACGGTCGGGTGTTCGGCTCGTTCTTCCACGCTCCCGAGCGGCGTCCAGAGTCCGGAGCATTTGGGGAGTGGTTCAGAGCGTCTGGGTTCGATGTGCATCGTTCCCAGTCTGTGTGCGAGGGCGAGGGCGATCTCGTCCCCGTCGGCCAGTCTGTGCTAGCGGGGACCGGATTCCGCACACAGCTCGCCGCCCACCGCGAGGTGCAGGAGTTCTTCGGCAGGCCGGTGACCAGCCTCCAGCTGATAGACCCCCGCTTTTACCACCTGGACACCGCGCTGTTCTGCCTCAGTGACGGGAAAGACGGGGCGGCTGGAGGGAACATTGCGTACTACCCGGGCGCATTCTCCCCGGGCAGCCGTGAAGTCCTCCGGCTCCTCTACCCTCAGGCAGTGATCGCCACAGAAGAGGATGCCCTGGCTTTCGGCCTCAACTCTGTGTCCGACGGGCGGCACGTCTTCATCGCCCCGCAGGCTACCGGTCTCATCGGACAGCTCGCCCGCCGCGGCTTCGTACCCGTGCCTGTCGACGTATCAGAGTTCCGGAAGGCTGGCGGAGGGATTAAATGCTGTACCCAGGAGATCCGCTGATGGGTAAGCTCCACGCCGCTGCCCGAAGGGCGTGCGAAGCTCGGGGCCGACAGTCCGCAGTCCCTGGTGAGTGACAGGCTTACGCGTCAAGCACTCGCGTGACAAGCACGGCGCGGCTCTGGCAAGGCAGCGGCCGACCAGGAAGGCTCGCGCTGTCTTCCTCAGCCCAGCCGGTCCGGGTCATCTGCTTCTCAGCGGCGCACCTGTGGGGGGGGGCCGACCTGCTCATGCCGTGGCTGAGTCTTAGCTGACCAGCTTTGGTACAGGTGGGTTGTTCCTCATCCCAGCAGGAGAAGGCCTGGCCATGAGGAATTCACGTCGGTGGTGTAGTCGTAGAGAGCCAGGGCTGTCCCAGCTGCGCCGTACAGGAACTCAGGGCTGTCGAAGGGCCGGGTTCCACGCTGGTGACGGAATCCGAAGGTGCTGGCGGGATCCCATAGGTCGAGTACTCCGGCGGCAGCGATGTCGGCGAGCGGGCCAAGCCCGGCGCAGGTGTCCCGGTCCGTCGCGGTCAGGGCTGCTTGGAGCACACCAGCGAAGCCGCAGCACAGAGCGGGACCTCTGACAGCCCATTGCCGGCGGGGAATCGAGGTGAGCGCCGATAGCGCCTCGGTCCCTGCGCGGACGAGGACGGGATCATTCAGCGCGCGGCCTGCCAGATGGATGGCGGTGGCGATGCCAGTGGAGCCGGAGCACCACGTGTGGTTAATCGCCGGTGGATGCGTAGCGGGTGCGTCTTCGTCAGGAGGGCCGGCAGTGACGGATGCAGGCCATGTCCAGGTGCCGGGATGCCTTTGAGACAGGAGCCATTCGGCCGCGAACCGAACGGCTTCGCGCTGCATCGCTACTTGGTTTCCTGCAGTCAGGGATACAGCCAGGAAGGCTAGGGGGCCAGCAATACCGTGAGCCATTCCCAATTCCGCTGCGCCGCCGTGCTCTCGGAGCGGCCGGCGGTGGTCCTCCACCCTGGACGGCCACCAGCCAGGCGGACAACCGTCTTTGTTCGCCAGGAGGCCGGTGAGCACTTCAAGTGATGCACGCAGACCGGGCTCCGCATCTGAGTAACCGCGGTGCAGGGCGAGCATCAGGACACGCCCGAGACCGGCCAGCCCGCTTACCGTGTCGAAGTCCTCCACGTCCATGCGGGTGACGCCGCTCGTCTGGTGCGATGCATAGCGCTGGGCAAGGCTTTCGGCTCGGTCGCTGAGCGACCGGGCCCCCGAAGTGACTACGGCACTCAATCTACGGTCGCCGGTCATCGCGTCCATGGCAAGAGCAGTGCTGATCGCTCCTACCGTGCCTTGGAAGACATTGTTCGGTTGCGCGGGCAACGACTCCGAGATCGCTCGTAGGTGTTCCACGGCGGCATCGGCGCAGGAGGGCTGTTCGGAGGCAAGCCGTGCCATGAGCAGTGCACAGCCCGGCAGAGCAACGTGCGCAGGCATGGGAATGGGCGCCGCGCTCATGACGGTTCCGGCATCTGTGACACGCTCAGCAACCTCGGCGATGACGCGGCGAGCGCGCGCCTTGTCGATGTCTGCCTGGTCTCTGCGAGCTTCGGTTCCGGGGTCCAACTGGCGCTTTTCCACAGTGCGGTCCCTATACGGCTAGGTTTTCGGCGGCACGCCGTGCTCACGGACCTCGTCATGCTCTTGGGGAGGCGAGAGCAGGCAATGCCCGAGGACTCTTCCACGAGCTGCAACTGCTGGTCAGCACAAGGGCGATTCTTGGCCCACGGCAGCCCCTGCGAGATGAGCAAAAACTACCTGGGTGCGACACGCGCCGCACCGGTTCGCTCGAGTCGGCGAGAACCACATCCGTGACCGTAGAGTCCTGTCATCATGGGCACGTCCCCAGGCGCGCCGGTCATCCCCCGGTTGTCCGGCGTTCTGTTGCCGAGGTGGCCCGTCTCTGCTTCACCGGAACCGGAACCCGTTGCGTCTCAGCCCAGTGTTCCGCAGTCAGCACCAGCGCTGCCTCACCGTCGTTACTCAGCAGCCCCCTGCCCCCGGCGACGACTCCGGTACCATCTTTACTTCTACGGCCGCCCAAAGTGCAGCCGTAGAAATTGAGTCACCCGGGCGCGGAACGTTCCCCCGACCGGAGCCCTGATAGGGCTGCACGAGCCTGCCAACCGGTGCTCGCCGAAGCGTACGGCCGACAGTCCGCCACACAAGTAGGCAGCCGCTACTCAGGATTAGTTCCACGGCGAAACTGCTGCTAATTTCTGACGCCGGAATCAGCAAGGCCGACCGGAGAATGTAGGCAACTCCCACATAGCGACTCCGGGTTGACTCTTTCAACTCCCGTTCATCGAAAGCCGACCGTGCGCACCCTTCACAGCTTCGCGGTCCACGGCCACGACACCCGGCCAAGCAATTAGGTGAAGAAGTGAGGTGCAACTACTCACGCTGCAGACATCCCACGCTGCCAGCATCTGAACAGGTGACCGAGCGGGTCGGGACCTCCATCGCCCGTCAAACCGTACCCGGTTTGCCGTGCGCTGCGCGAGATCGACAGATCCGTGCGTCACGAGTTGAACTTTCGACACCTAGATGCGACGACCAGTATTTACGCAGACAAGGACATTCAAATGGCTGACATCGACAACTTGCAGAAGCTTCCCGGCGAGAACGTTCTGCGCGCTGAACCTGGGTGCGCAACCCTGTCGCTAATCCAGACCCTGTGTGATGGGACATGCGGCGGGTGCCGCGGCACGGACTACACGCACTGCGGCGCAGAGTACACAGCTCCGTCGGGCAAGGAGTCGTGCGGCTAAGGCCGCACGGACCGCTGCTGCCTGACTGGACGTCTTATTCGCGCAGTCAGGCAGCAGCCCCGGCTCGGAGCCGCAGGGTTCCGTCCTGTCCCATCATCCGGCTCCAGACCGTCGGCTCGACGGACGCGCCGGCTCGCCCCATTGTTCGGGGTAACCAAGCCTGCAGCGGACCGAATCACTGGCCCCTCACGTCATCGACGCCGATATCCGCTGGCCGCCGTGGCCGGCAGGTAGAGCGGCCCACACTGAACCACCAGGCCAGCACGTTGTGAGTGGCGCCGTGACGGAGACGGACGAGGGCCAGGAATCGGTCGGCACACACCAATCGGGGCTTCGCGCCGACGTCTGCGGCCCGCTTCAGCGACCGAGCAATCAGCTTGCCGGACCTGGTGCACTCATGCAGGCCATAGTGGCCCTACCCTGGTGATGAGTTCTGCGATTGCATCTGCAGGCAGGGCGGTGATCCGGAGATTGTTGATGCCCACCGTGTGAGTCACGTTCACCACCATCCGGCCGTGATCAACTATGCGGGACTGGGCGTCTCAAACATTGAGGGGCTCGTGCACGGTGAGCGGTGAGGCGTCGACGGCGTTGGTAGTTTGGGTACTCGCCTCTGTCGTCACGGTCTGCTGACGGGACAGCCGGCCGACGCTGACCTGGACGGTGCTGCTCATGTGCGTGCGGAAGCCTAGGCAGAGATCAGGGACCGCCGGTTTCGGATGTGGGCGATGCGTGCTCGACCCGGATGCAGCGTGAGCAGGCGCCTTGCGCTGCCGCTCCCACATCTCCTTGCACCAGCCGGAAGTGACCCTTTTTGATCATGCGGTGCAGTGGTGTCACCACGCGTCGGCCGGTCTGGGCGCCGAGGCCCTGGTAGCCGGTATCAGCAAGGATCTCCGCCCGCGTGGCCGTCGGCCAGGAGCTTGACCAGCCCTAACTCGCGGGCAGGGGTGATGTCCATGCAGCTGTCTGGCCTGGTCGGGCTACAGAACTGCACCCGTCCGTCCCGGTCGGCGCGGACCATGGTCCTACTGAGTCTTTCGGGTTGTCGTCGGGGGTGACGGTTCATGATCCTTGCGGTATACCCCGGCTGTAGATCGTGGACGTCACCCGCATCCCGGCCCGCTGCCGCATGACCGGGACGTCTTCATGCAACGTCTTTTCTCCACGAACGCGCAGGGTCATCATTCGGTGCCGACACCACACAAACGCCCGTCAGGGCCCGGCTGCCCGGAAGGGGAAACGCAGACGCCAGCACCGACGGCGGAGGGCCTGCGTCCAGCACGCTTTCACCCGCATGAAGCGCTAGAAACCCTCTGAGACAGCCGAAGGCGCGGCGACGGTCTCTGCCAACCGGTTCAGGCCGTCGCCCGCATGCACAATCTCGTCCTCGCCGCACGCCTGAGACCGCAGGAGGCCCGGCCCTGCCGGGACGCGGCCTCCTTCCAACCCGCTTTGGGCAGATCTCTGATCAGTTCATCACGAGCACGTTCGAAGGCATTGCGGTCCGGCTCGCCAGCTGGCCTCGTCGGCCAGGCATCGCTGTGCCGGTAAGGGGAGAAAAGAAACTATCGATTTACCAAAGAAGTCAGGCCAGGGCCCTCTACTCAAAGAGCCGTCCCATTGTCGATCACCGCCTTCTTCTTGTAAATATCCTGACTGTCCGTAATTGCCACACCGGTCAATTCACACGTCTGCCAATGATCACCAATTGGGAAATCCCCGGCTGGCAACATTTACAGAATCGCAATATTCATGATTACTCCACTTCGAATGCTCTCAATGTCATACACGGAAAGGTGTTGTGCTGCTGGGGTTTTCCGACGCCACGAGCAGGCTCTATAACCCATCCAGTTGAACTGAAATGGACCGGCGAGCCCTACTCACTCTGTTCGCAATGTTCCCCGCAGAACCGGCGGGCATAAGTCCAACACTCCATCTGCGAGACGTCCTGAGCAAAGAATGCTTACCCCTCCGAGTCCGGCTGACTACCCGCCCCCTGAACGACACCATGGACGCGATCCCGCCGGAACGGCAACACTGAGCTTCTTTCATCCTGCATAGCTGCAGATCAGCAGGGTGTGGACGGCTTGGACGATGGTGCCGATGCGGCGGGTGGAGCATCTGGCTCGCCGTAGTAGCCGCCAGGGCTTCAACTGGGCGAAGGCGCGTTCGCCCGGAGCTCTCAGCCGGGCATGGTCCCGGTTGAACTGCTGGTAGTGCTCGGGTTGTTCGCGGTGACGGTAGTACGGGGTGCGGGCGGTGGTGCCGGCGCCCTGGCAGGCGCGGTCGGCGAGCACGGGGATCTGCCGGGTGAGGCAGGCCTGGACGGTGCCGTGGGCGCGTGCCGCGGTCGGGTCGTGGGTGCGGCCGGGTGCCGCGCGGGAGAACCAGAGCGGCGTGCCGGTCCGGGCGGTGACCTGTACGTTCATGCCGTGCTTGCGGTGCTTTTGCGAGCAGTACGGCTCGTCGGCGGCGATGCGGTCGGTGGGAATCAGGGTGCCGTCAACGATGACGTGGTCGCCCTCACCGGGGCCGGTGAGGGCCTC
>NZ_JBHTSA010000093.1:0-32139 GCF_042795405.1 Streptomyces sp. NPDC056480
GCGCCCTGGTGGTCTTCCTGCTCTTCCTCGTCTGGAGCTTCGACGCCCCCCTCGGCCACTCCGGAACGGACTCCGCGCAGCCCTTGAGCGACCTCGTCACCGCCGGGGTCTGACCGGGGCTCACGAAGGAACGCGACACCGCGCGTCGTGAAGGCGGGCCCCTCAGCGGTGGCGGGGTGGTCCGGCGCGGTGGCGGGTACCGGTCCGACGGCCACTCATCGGCCCGATGCACGAGCTCGGCTTGTCCCATCCTGGGCGCCCTCGCCGTCGCGGGCGTTCAGCTCGCCATCGGGGACCGGCCCCGGCGTGACACGGCGGAAGGCATGAGCACGGTGACGCCTGGAGGCGCGTATGGACAGGCCTGTGTCACGCGACGCCTCTGCCGGCCGAGGCGCGGCAGCGATGAGAGAAACGGAGCGGGTCCGAGGGCGTAGCCTGCCCCCGGACCCTGTGGATGCCGCTCACGCCGCTGCCGAGTCGGCCCTGCTGCACTTCGCCAGCCCGCGCGAGGCGGCGACCGTCGCGGCGTTCCTGCGTACCCGGGTCTACCGGTCGGAATCCTCGCCGTGCCGGGTGCACCCGGCACGACCGGACCGGCCCACACGGCTCGCCAGCGGTGCCGGTGAGGCCGAGCGAGGGGCGGAGCCGAGCACGCTCCGGCAGCTCCAGGCCGGCTGCCGCACTGCTGGGCGGGGGCGCAGCGGGAACGGGGCGCCCGCGTTGTGCTGCTGGCTGGCACCGCATCCGTGCAGCTCCGTCTTCGCGCCGGACACGGTCGTCGCGGGGCGGATGCCTTCCTTGGCGGCCGAGTCGAGGGAGGCGCGCGCCACGTTTGTCGCCCTCGGCTGCGCCGTTGTCTGCTGGGACGCCGAGATCGCATCGTGCCCAGGACTGTCCAGCTCGCAGCCGGTATCGACAGCTCCGAGAAGGCTTGCGCCCGCCTCAGGCTGGCACCTCATGCAGGGTGGCGTCGCCGGTGACCTGGATACCGACCCGGCCGCCGGGTTGAACCTGGATCGGGCCTGGGGCGCGGATGTCGATCTGCTGCTCCAATCCGTCCACGGCGACGATGACCATGCAGTCGTGACCGAAGAAGCGGACGTCCGTGACGGTGCCATGAGCGGTCGCCGTGTCCGGGTCGGTGAGACGGAACTGTTCGGGGCGTAGGAGGACGAGGCCCTTGCGCAGGCCCTTGGGGGAGGTGGCGAGAGGGATGCGGCCCAGCGGCGTGGTGGCCGTCCTGTCGTCGGCTGTGCCAGTGACAAAGACGGCGTCGCCGACGAAGGAAGCCACCCAGGGGTCAGCGGGGCGCTGGTAGAGGTCCTCGGGAGCCGCGCACTGGGCGACCCGGCCGTCGCGGACGACAGCGACCGAGTCGGCCGTGGACAGCGCCTCCTGCTGGTCGTGCGTGACGAGCAGGGCGGTGGCTCCGCTGTCCCGGAGCACGGCGCGGACCTCGGCTCGCACTGCTCCGCGCAGTCCGCTGTCGAGGGCGCTGAACGGCTCGTCGAGGAGGATGAGATGAGGTTCGGGGGCGAGAGCTCGGGCCAAGGCGACGCGCTGCTGCTGTCCGCCGGAGAGTTCGTGCGGCATCCGGTCGCCGTATCCGCCGAGCCCCACGAGATCCAGCATCTCGTCGACGCGGTTGGCGCGGGCGCCGCGATCGGTACCGGTCAGACCGAAGGCGACGTTGCGGGCCACACTCAAGTGCGGGAAGAGGGCGCCTTCCTGCGGGACAATGCCAATGCGGCGACGTTCGGGCGGGAGGTGGACTCCGGGGCCCGCGAGGGTCCGGCCGGCGACGGTGACGGTGCCCGCGTCCGCTCGCAAGAAGCCGGCGATCACTCGAAGCAGGGTGGTCTTGCCGCAGCCGGAGGGGCCGAGGACGGCGGCGAGCTGCCCGCCCTGGATGGTGAGGTCGAGGCCGTCGAGGGCTGTGGCGCCGGGACCGTAGGCCTTGACCACGCCGCTGACCTGGAGGTCGTTCATGGGTGGTGCCTTCCGAGGAGGTAGGAGGGGACGGCGGCCAGGAGGACCAGGACAGCTGCGTACGGGGCCGCGGCGGCGAAGGATCCACTGCCGGTCTCGGTCCAGAGCCGGGTGGCCAGCGTGTCCGTGCCGGTGGGGCGGAGCAGGAGAGTGGCGGGGAGTTCCTTCATACAGACGACGAAGGTGAGGGCCGCGCCTGCGGCGACGCCTGGTGCGGCGAGCGGCACGGTGACCTCGCGCAGGACGCCGAAGGGGGTACGGCCGAGGGAGCGGGCCACGTCGTCCAGTACGGGGGGCGCCTGGAGTACGGCGGCGCGGACGGCGGCCACCGCGACGGGGAGGAAGAGGACCGCGTACGCGCAGACGAGCAGTGGTGTCTCCTGGTAGAGCGGCCGGGTGTATCGGACCGCGAAGAAGACGAGGGCGAGCGCGACGGTGATGCCGGGGACGGCATGGCCTGCGTAGGCGGCCTGTTCCAGGAGGTGGGCGAGGCGGCCCCGGTGGCGGGCGGCGATGATGCCGACGGGCAGGGCGAGCAGGGTGGTGAGCGCGGCGCCGGCGGAGGCGAGGCCGAGAGTGGTGAGCGCGGTACTGGTGAGGGTGGCCGGGGCCCAGGTCACGGAGGAGCCGACGACGAGCCAGTACCCGAGGGTGGCGAGTGGGAATCCGACGGCCATCGCCACGACAGCTCCGCACCAGGCGAGGGCGGGCAGGCACAGCCGGCCGAGCGCGGCGGGAACGGCCTGCCGGGCGGTTCCCGCTCCGGTACGGGCGTACCCGGCCCGTCCGCGGGTGCGGGTCTCGCCGGCGACGAGTGCGATGGTCATGAGGACGAGCACGGCGCTGAGCGCGGCGGCCGGGGTGCGGTCGAAGCTGGCGCGGTAGGACGTGTAGATGCCTCGGGTGAAGGTGTCGTACCGCATGAGGGATACGGCGCCGAAGTCGGAGAGCACGTAGAGCGCGACGAGCAGTCCGCCGCCCGCTGCGGCCGGGCGGAGCTGGGGCAGGGTGACGCTCATGAAGGTGCGCAGCGGTCCTCGCCCGAGGGAGCGGGCGACCTCCTCGTGTCCTGGGTCGGTACCGCGGAGCGCGGCGGCGACCGGCAGGTACACGTAGGGGAAGCTGGCGAGGGTCAGGGCGAGGGCCGAGCCCGTGAACCCTGCGAGCGAGGGGGCTGCGGAGAGCCAGGCGAAGGCGGTGACATAGCTCGGCACGGCCAGGGGCAGGGTGACGAGGACCGACCAGGTGCGGGCGCCGGGCAGGGCGGTGCGCGTGGTGAGCCAGGCCAGGGAGATGCCCAGGAGCAGGCAGGCGACGACAACGGTGGCGGTCAGACCGAGGCTGCGCAGGAGCAGTTGTCCGGTCCGGTCGCCGGCGATGACGTCCCAGGCGAAGGCGGGGCCACGTTCGAGGGCGCGAACGGCAAGGTAGCCGAGGGGCAGGACGGCGAGGGCCGCCGCGAGGCAGGCGGGCGCTGTCAGGACCCATGAGGGTCTGGCGGTGCGCCCGCCAGGCCGCTTCCGTTCGTCGGCCCGCTTCCGCCCGGCGGGCGCGGGGGCGCTTGCCGGGCGAATGCCGTGACGCGTCCGGACGGGGGAGTCCGGTGAGGTCACGTCAGACCAGTCCGGCTTCCTGGAGCATGGCCAGGGTTTCCCTCAGCGAGTCGAGCTTGCCGAGGTCGATCTTCGGCGGCTGGAGGGTCTCCAGCGGCGGCACGCCCGCGGCGGTCTTCACTCCGGCGGCCAGCGGGTACTCCTTGGTCTCCTGCGCGAAGTACGTCTGGGCCTCGGCGGAGAGGAGGAAGTCGACGGCCTTCTGCGCGAACGCGGCCTGCTTCTCGGCGGCGCCCTTGAGGATGCCGACGCCGGCGACGTTGACGAGGCCGCCCGGGTCACCCTCGGGCAGATAGTGGATCTTGGCCCTCATCTTGTCGGCGCCCTTCTCGGCCACCTGCTCGTACCAGTAGTAGTGGTTGAGCAGGCCGAGGGAGACCTCGCCCTTGTCGACGGCTTCGAGGACCTTGAGGTTGCCCTCGTAGACCTTGGGCTCGTTGGCCTTGAGTCCCTTGAGCCAGGTGCGGGTGGCCTCGTCGCCCTCCAGGACGCGCATGCCGGTGACGAACGCCTGGAAGGAGGCGTTGGTCGGCACGAAACCGATCTTGCCCTTCCACTCGGGCTTCACGAGCTCGTGGACGCTGTTCGGCGGCGTCGGGACCTGAGCGGGGTCGTATCCGAGGACGCGCACGCGCCCGCTGACGCCGGTCCAGTCGCCGGCCGAACCGCGGTAGGCGGTGTCGACCTTGTCGAGGGTGGCCTTGGGGAGCGGCGCGAGGCGCTGCTCCCTGGAGAGCGCGCCGAGGGCGCCCGCGTCCTGGGAGAGGAAGAGGCCGGCCTCGGTCTTGTCGCCCTCCTCCAGCAGCTGGGCGGAGAGTTCTGCGCTGTCGCCGTAGCGGACCTCGACGGTGGTGCCGAGGTGCTTCTCGAGCTTCTCGATGAGCGGTTTCACGAGGTTCTCGTTACGGCCGGAGTAGATGACCAGTCCGGCCGGTTCGTCGCTGCCGCAGCTCGCGAGCGCGGGGACGAGGAGGGCTGCCGCGGTGAGCGCGGTGAGCGTGCGGGCCAAGGGGCGGCGCATGGTGAGGTGATGCCTTCCTGCCGTGCCGGCCGCGGCCGTCGCCTGTGGCGTCGGGTCGCGCGGCGAGAGCTGCCGGGAGAACCTGTGAATACGGCATTGATAAGGTAAAGCTAACCTAATGGTCAAGGCAGGCTTTGATAACGGACCGGCCGCGAATGGGCATCCGGTACCGGCACCCCCCTTCTCACTTAGGAAAGCCTTACCTACGATGCGCCCGTGACGCTCCTCCCCGCCCCGCCCGCCGGTGGCCACACCCTCCCCCTCGCCGGTGACCTCGCGCTGCACGGCGACCGCACCGCCCTGGTCACCACCGAGGGCACGATCTCCTACGCCGAGCTGGCCCGACGGGTCGCTGACACCGCCCGGCAGCTGGGCCCGGGGCGCCGCCTCGTGCTCCTGCCCGGCGCCAACACGATCGGCGCGCTCGTCGTCCACCTGGCCGCGCTCGCCTCGGGCCACCCGGTGCTCCTGGCGCCCGGAGACCACCCAGAGGCCGTGGCAGCGCTGACGTCCGCGTACGACCCCGACGTTGTCGTCCACACGGGCACCGACGAGTGGCGGATCGAGGAGCGTCGGACAGGCTCCGCACACCTCTTCCACCCCGACCTCGCCCTACTCCTCAGCACCTCAGGCTCTACCGGCTCCCCCAAACTCGTCCGGCTCTCGTACGACAACCTTCAGGCGAACGCCGAGTCGATCGCCTCGTACCTCGGCATCCGTGACACCGACAGGGCTGCCACCACCCTGCCGATGCACTACTGCTACGGCCTGTCCGTCATCCACAGCCACCTCCTGCGCGGCGCCGGCCTCGTCCTCACCGAACTCTCCGTCGCCGACACCTGCTTCTGGGACCTCTTCCGCACCGCCCACGGCACCACCCTCGCCGGAGTGCCGTACACCTTCGACCTTCTCGACCGGGTCGGCTTCGCCGAGATGGACCTGCCGCACCTCCGTTACATCACCCAGGCAGGCGGCCGCCTCGCCCCCGAACGGGTTGCCCAATACGTCGAGTTGGGGCAGCAACGCGGCTGGGACCTCTTCGTCATGTACGGCCAGACCGAGGCGACCGCACGCATGGCCTACCTGCCGCCGGAGCTCGCGGCCGCGTATCCGGGAGCGATCGGCGTTCCCGTACCGGGCGGTTCATTCGCGCTCGAAACCGTCGACGAGGCCGCCGGGCTCGGCAAAGATGTCGGCGAGCTCGTCTACTCCGGCCCGAACGTCATGCTGGGCTATGCCCACACCCCCGACGACCTGGCCCTCGGCCGCACCCTCGACACCCTGCGCACCGGCGACCTGGCCCGGCGCACCGACGTTGGCCTGTACGAGATCGTGGGCCGCCTCGGCCAATTCCTGAAGATCCTCGGCCTACGGATCGACCCCCGGCAGGTCGAGGCCACACTCGAGGAGCGCCACGGCCTCAGCGTGCTGTGCGCGGGGGACGACAACGGGCTCACCCTCGCCGTCGTGAGCAAGCCGGGGTGGGACGAGCGGCGGATCCGAAGACGCGTCATCGACGAGTTCGGGCTGCCGATACGCACGGTCCGCGTACACCTGCTGATCGAACTGCCCCGCCTGCCCACGGGCAAGCCCGACTACCAAGCCGTCCGCGCCCTCGACCGGCCGGACAACGCCGAAGTCCCGCACGGCGGCTCGGGCACCGATGACCTATGCGCGCTCTACACCCGGATCCTGGACCGTACCGACGTGACACCCGCCAGCACTTTCGTGGGACTCGGCGGCGATTCCCTTTCCTACGTCGAGATGTCACTCCACCTCGAAGAGCGCCTTGGCCATCTCCCCGCGAGCTGGCACACGACACCGATCAGCGAGCTACGGACCCCCGAGAGCAAGACCCCCCTGCGGACCCGGGGCCGGTCCCTGGAGACCAGCATCGCCCTGCGCGCGGTGGCGATCGTGTGCATCGTCGGCTCGCACGCCAGGCTCTTCGAGCTCCGGGGCGGTGCACATCTGCTGCTCGCCGTGGCCGGCTTCAACTTCGCCCGCTTCCTGCTCACCCCCGCCAGACGCCGCGATCGCCTCCGCAACACGGGACGGAGCACAGGCCGCATCGCGCTGCCATGCGTGGCCTGGACCGCCTTCGCGATGCTGATCGGCACCGACTACGACCTGAGTAATCTCCTCCTGCTGCACAACGCCCTCTTCCCGCAGGACACGGGGCCGGGCATACACCTGTGGTTCGTGGAAGCACTCGTGTACATCCTGCTTGCGACCCTCGCGCTCCTCGCACTGCCGGCCGCCGACCGGGCGGAGCGACGCTTCCCGTACGGACTTCCCCTCACCCTCGTCGCGCTCGGTCTGCTGACCCGCTACGAGCTGATCGGCCTCCCCGAGCGCTCCCAGATCACCGACGCGGTCACCGTCTTCTGGCTGTTCGCTCTCGGCTGGGCGGCCGCGAAAGCCTGCACGACCCCGCATCGGCTGCTCGTCACCCTCGCCGCTCTCACCACGGTCACCGGCTTCTTCCCCGACGAACCCCGGCGCGAGGCATTCGTCCTCATCGGCTTCGTCCTGCTGGTGTGGTTCCCCACGCTCCCCAGCCACCGCCGGATCAACCAGGTGGCGGGGCTGCTTGCCGCCAGCTCGCTCTCCATCTATCTGACGCACTGGCAGATCTATCCGATCCTGGACGGCATCTCCGAACCCCTGTCGCTGATATCGGCCCTCATCTTCGGCATCGCCTACGCCAAGGGGACCGACCACCTGCCCCGGAAGCTGTCGGCGCTGGCCCGCCTGACCGCACTACGCGCTGGACGGCCCGGCTCCCGCTGCAAGCACTCCTGACCCCGTTCGAGGAATGGCACGGCAGACCGACGCACGAGGGGTGACGCCGGCCGACTGCCGGGCGGACACTCCCCGACGCCCACAGAAACTGACACGCACAAGCGCCCAGGAGCCGCCCTCCCAAAGCCATATCCTCACGACTCCCTGTAGGGACGGTGCGTTCCCTCAGACACCCAAGGCGGGGCGCTCTGCGTTCCGCCAGCAGACGTCCGCCAATGGCACCCCGTGCTCTCCACCCGGGTGGGTTCCGGGTCTGCTGTTCGCGCCCGTTCGGCCTGTACTGCTACTCGATCACTGTCGTCTGGTACGTGTTGCACGACCACCATCCCAACGACGCCGCCGATCACAGCGCACGGGCCCCCTGGTACACCACCAAGACCGACCCGCTCCTGCGCCGACATGCTCGCCAAACTCCGCCGCGTGATCATCGCCGCCCGATGTCTCCCCATCGCCCCAGGCCAGCCGACAGACGCCGAAGTCCAGGCCGGCGACATCCTGTCCGGCATGTGGTCCCTGATCCACGGAATCGGCCGGGTCACAAAGTCGCTGGCCTGGGACCTGGAGGCCGCCATCGGGGGAACGGGCAAGGTGACCGCTCCCGCGGCGGCCTTCGCCGGCACCCTGGCCACCCGGATCCAGCTCGCCCCGCCACGGGATCCGGAGTTCAAGGGGCTGGTCGAGCGCTCTCGTTATTCGGGCCTTGGCTGAGCGTATGGAATCTGATCAGACGCAGCTGGGGCTTGGCCGGTGCTCACTGGGTACCCTCAACCGAGTTCTCCGGCCGTGCGTTTTGCGTGGCAGTCACCCATTGCTCGAGTTTCCGTGTCGCTGATCCTGAGTCGATAGACTCGGTAACCTGGATGAGCGACGAGCGTAGCTGGTGCAAGAGCGGTTCATCGGTCAGCTGTACGGCTGTGATAGCGGCTGCTGCATTCAGAAGTACTGTGTCGCGTATGGGGCCTCGTTCCCCCGCCAGCACGCTGCGCGCCACTTTGGCGTTGTGTCGGGCGTCGCCACCCTTTAGAGCATCGATTCCGACACGTGGGATACCCAGAACTCGAGGGTCGAGAGTCTGCTGGTATGCGACGCCTCCCTTGACTATCCAAACATCGGACGAGGCGCAGACGCTGAGTTCGTCGAGTCCGTCCTGCCCTCGGAACACGAGGCCCTGCTTGTTTCGGTGAGCCACCACGGAAGCGAACCTTCCTACAAGGGCACCGTCGGAACATCCCAACGCCAACGCTGGAACGTTGGCGGGATTGGCGAGGGGACCGAGGAAATTGAACGTGGTGGGTACGCCCAGTTCCGCTCTCACCGGGGCGGCATGGCGCATTGCCTTGTGGAACGTGGAGGCCAGGCAGAAGGTGATGCCTGCTGTGCGGGCCACATGCTCTACAGCACGTGGCGGTAGGAAGATCTCGACTCCCAGCTCCCTCAGTACGTCCGCAGCCCCGCTTGCAGAGGAGACAGCCTTGTTGCCGTGCTTGACCACGGTCGCGCCTGCCCCTGCCGCCACGACAGCGGCCATGGTGGAGATGTTGACTGTTTGAGCCTGATCCCCACCGGTGCCCACGATGTCCACACTCGGGCCAGGTACGTCCAGGATTTCGGCATGGGTGTACATGGCCTCAACCATGCCGTGCAATTCGGTGACCGACTCTCCTTTCGCCCGCAGTGCGACCGCGAACCCCGCTACCTGTGCGGGAGTTGCGTTGCCCTCCATGATTTCGTTCATGGCCCAAGCAGCCTCTGCGACACTGAGATCACGTCGCTCAATCAGGTGTTGGATGACATGCCGCCACGTCCGCGCATGTGGGTGCTGGGCCGTCATCGAGCGGACCAGTCCTTGCGGAGGTTCTTGTGCGCGGACCGCTCGACATGGTGCACCAGTTCGGCGACAACACCGATTCCGCGGGTGCTCAGCACTGATTCGGGATGGAACTGCACACTGGCGAAAGCGCGTCCGCGTAGTGCGTGCACTTCGCCTGTGCGCGGGTCACGTGCGAGTTCGATCCCCTGATCGAGGAGGGCATCCGCCGCACTATCATCGCACCAGGTGGTGAAGGTGCTGTAGAAACCGACGGTTTCACGTCGGCCGAAGAGCGTGATCTCCTCCTGGGTGCCTTGCCTTGGTTTCGGCATACGGCGTATCGGTAGACCAAGCTCGGTGGCAAGCATTTGATGCCCCAGGCATACACCCAGGACGCCGGCGTCTCGCTGTAGGGCTGCTTGAGCAATCGTTCTCAGCGTCCGTACCCGCGGATCGGTTGTGCTGGTGGGGTCACCGGGACCGGGTCCGAGCAGGACGATGCCGTCGTGGAATGCGACGCTCTCACTCAGCCCTGGAGCGTCGTAGCTCTCTACGACGACAGGGTGGCCGAGGGAGCGGAGCTGGTGCGCGAGCATAGCGGTGAAGTCGTCTCCGCAGTCCACGACCAGAGCCCGGCTGGCGGTGGCCGGTGGGGAGGCGTCCTGCTTCTTCAACCAGAACGAGGCCAGCTTCCCTCGACGCTTGTACAGCGCAGCCTGTACCTGGTAACTCTCGGCAAGCGTGTGGCCTTCACCTGGAGTGGTCTGGTGCTGTGGTGATGACTCGATCGCTCCGATCGCTCCGATCGCTCCGAGGATGGCAGCGGCTTTGACATGGGTCTCGGCCACTTCAGCTTCTGGCCGGGAATTGCGGACGAGTGTGGCTCCGACTCGTACCACCGTGCGCCCCGTGGACACATCGATGTCCGCTGTCCTTATGCAGATTGGGGAATCCATCGTCTGGCCGCCGCTGGCCGAGCGGCCTATCAGGGCCAGCGCGCCGGCGTAGTACCCACGTCCGGACTGCTCGTACCGGGAGATCACACTGGCGGCGTTCTGCAGGGGACTGCCCGTGACTGTAGCGGCGAACATCGTCTCACGCAGGACATCACGCACATCCATGCTCGTCCGCCCGCGCAACTCGTACTCCGTGTGTGCCAAGCGAGCCATCTGCTTCAGACGCGGCCCGATCACCTGGCCGCCACGGTCACCGACGGAGCACATCATCTTCAACTCCTCGTCCACCACCATGGTCAGCTCCTCCGCCTCTTTGGTGTCCTGGAGGAATTCCATGAGCGACGACAACGTCGGACCGCCATCCGGGTAACGGTATGTCCCTGAAATCGGGTTCATCACAACCGTGCCATGGGATTGACGGACGTGAACCTCGGGACTGGCACCCAACAGAACCCGCTCGCCGGTGTGAACCAGGTATGTCCAGTAGGCGCCACGTTCCTGCTCCATGAGTCGACGGAACAGACCCAGCGCCAAATGAAGCCCAAAGTTTCGTATCGTGGCGGTGAAATCCCGCCGGATCACGAAGTTCGCTCCCTCACCCTGCCCGATCTCGTCGCTGATGATCCGACGGACAGTATCCGCGTATTGAAGGTCGGATGTGACGAACCCTCCGTCAGCAAGATCAACCTCGGTCTCCGGAAAGGCAGCCAGCAGAAGTGCCAAAGGAAGAGTTCTCTGCTCCGTAACCTGCAAGGCCTGCAATGGAGTTCCATCATCCTGCGCCTCGAAACCCCGCTCGCGTATCTGCCGGTAGGGGACAAGTGCGAGGAGATCATGAACTGGACTGCCGCAGGCAGGTGCACCAGGAACAACGGGCAGCTGAGCCAGCCGCTCGTAAGTACCCATCGTGCCTATGAGTACCTCGATGGTGCCGGGTGTCACGTGCGGCGCATTGCGGCGTAGCAAAGCGAACGGAGGTGCGTCCTCGGAGGTGAGTTGATCGACGAGCTCGGGGACGGACAAAGGCAGAGTCATAGGGCTTCCTCATGGCGCGGTAGCATGCACACGTATCCACAGAGAGAAGGCCTGGGGGCGTGCTTCGGAGAATGCTCGTGATGCATGCACCCTTGCCCTTGAGGCGGAGCAGTGTGAGCCTTCATGAAAGCCGTCGATGACTGTTGTCGCGCAGGTATCAGATACTCATCCTCTCGAAGGATCATGAATGGTTTGCATGGCGCATGGAAGGTCGTATCGAATTGCGATGCGGAAGTCTGCCCGTCACGCAATCACGGTGAGCCCATGGCGTATGACTCAGAAGCGATGACCGCCCGGTCCGACACGGGCGAGTGTTCGCCTTGGTTCACCGAGGCGGACTTAACCAGCTTGGCGGGTGCTGTAGCGCAAAAACGTGCACCAGGTGCTACGTTGGCTGCTTCCAAGGCGCTGGCCCTCTGGGCAGGGATCCGCCTTCGGCTCCATCGGTAACGAGGACGACGTTCACTCCCGAGCTGCTCATGCCGTCCGCATCTGGGTTTTTCCTGGGCCGACACGATATCGAACGGAGCCACAGCGGCGACAGTCGGCCCGAGTTTCGCCGCTGCCTGTGCCCGCACAACCTGCAGCATCGGCCGGGACTCAAGATCGCGGGGCGTGATGGAGCCCGGGACCGATGAGAATACGCAGTACTCACTCTACTATGCGGCTGAGGCGCTATGTTCAGGCGTACCGCGATTCCGGTGCGGACGCGCTTCTACGACCCCGGGGGCGCAGATCCCGGGCGGGCGGCAGTCACCCCGCCCGCCTGCCTTCGTAGCTCCCGTGGGGGAAGCTACGAGTCGTCCACTGTCGCGCCAAGGACATGCTGGGGAGCGGTGAGGGTGTCGGCTTTGACCATCCACCGCGGACCGTGATGTTCGACCGCGATGAACACCGCCCGCTGCTTTTTCGCGGCCTGGTAGGCAGTGCTGAAGGTGTCCGGGTCGGTCGTGTCCGGGATCAGGCTGGCGGGACAGGGGACTGGCAGCGGCTCCATCCGTTCATCCTCCCAGGAGAAGAAAAAGATGCTGTGCTGGTGTGGTTCGTGCCTTTGCGGGTGTGGGGGCGTTGTACTGGGTGATGCGTGCACGGTCCGGGCGCCCCACGCCCGGACCGTGCAGGCAGCGGCCCCGGTTTCTACGCCCCAGCGCCGGGGCCGCCCCCAAGGATCCGCGGTTCCCATTCCTGAGCCGCGTAGGCGGCTGTTCCTGTTCCCAGGCTGTGGCCAGGAGGGCTGGGCTGGGTCGGGAAGCTGCTGGTTGTGGTTGCTGGTCAACCCCGCGGTCGGCGATGGCAAGGTCCACGCCCTATACAGGACGTGGGGATACGAAGACCTCGGGCACAGCCAGCCGTCGCCCGTGTCGCCTCGCCTCACGGTGATGATCCGGCCGACAGCGTAGATGGGCTTGGAGGTGGCCCGAATCGGTGGCCAGATCACAGGGTGAACCGTTCTGACTCTTCTGCCGCCGCGTTGATCATTTCCCCCTGTTTTCTTCCCATTACCTCAGGCCAGCTGGCAGACGCCGAAACCCAGGCCGCGGTTGCTGGTGAGGCGTCCGTCGAAGGTGATACCGAAGGCTTGGAGGGCTCATTCCAGCGGGTAGTCCAGCGTTTGCGGGCGGGTTGCAGGAGCGCTTGGGTATGGGTTTTGCCGGGTGTGGGCGGTCGTAGTAGGTGCGGGAGGCGGAGTCGGCGTTCATGCAGGCGGAGGCTGAGAGGGACGTTGCGCGTTTGAGCTGCCGGTTTCCGCCTCGTGGTGTGTGTTCGCCGTGGATGGAGGTCCCCGGGGATCTGGGCGGGGCGAGTCCGGCGTAGGAGGCGAAGTGGGCAGCGGCGGGGAAGCTGGTGCCGTCGCCGGCGGTGACCAGGAGGACGGCGGCGGTCCTGATTCAGGCTCCTGGCATCGGGGTGAGGACCAGGTGAAGCGGGTGGGCCTCCAACACGCTGCTGATCTGCGCTTCCAGGGTTCGGCGCTGGTCGTGGACTGCTGTGAGTGAGGCGGCCAGTGACGGGATCAGATGTCGAGGGTGCCTGTGCCTGGGACGGCGGTGGTCTGTTCGTCCAGGGCGTCGATCGGCCGGACGGCCATGCGCGGAGCTTTCGGGCGGATGAGTCCGACGAGTCTGCGGCGTCCGGCTTTCCCTCCGGCGGCCGGGGCTCCGTAGCGCTTGGGGAGCCAGGTGACGGCCGGGTGGTCGATCCGGGGCCCGAGCGTTTCGGCTGTGGCATCCCCGGAAGCCATCGGTGGTGGGGCGTGGTTCTGTGCGTTGCCACTGGTCCCGAGGCTGGACGCAAGGGATCCGGGACATCGGCCACGAAGCGCCGGCGGAGCGCTCGGAGTGGATCACCAGGTGCAGCCCAGATCGTTGTACCGTGGCTGAGGGGAGCGTGAGGAGCCGTCAGGCACGCTGGTAGGGGTCGGTGTACGGGGCCAGGGATTGTCGTACGTCCTGTTGAACCTTGGCGATGAGCGGGCCGGCTGCGTAGGTTCGGGCCCGGGTTTGGCCGTGGGCGGTGAGCCAGCCCCGGCGGACGAGATCGCGGAGGTCCCGGACGGCCTGCTGGCCGGAGAGTTCGCCGTCTTGCTGGTAGACGGTGCGCCGTACGCGAGAGCCCCAGAAGGCGGGCAGCAGGGCGTAGACGACGCGTTCGTCCAGGCCGTCGGCCCCGGCTTCCTCGCCCAGGCGGATCCAGGCCTGTGCGAGGAGGTCTGTGCGGCGCTGGGCAACCTGGGCCTGGCGGTGGTGGGCGCCGAGGCAGAAGCGGATCCACGGGTGGGTGTCGCGCCGGGGGTTCCACTCGGGGCCGCCGACCTGCTGGAGGACGTTGTAATAGCCGTAGGTGTTGCGGCCGTATCCGAGCCATTCCTCGATTGAGGAGAACTCCGGCGGCATCAGGGCCTCCCGCGAGAACACCAAGGTCGACAGAGATCGGGACATCCGCCCGTTGCCGTCCTTCCACGGATGGATGTTCACCAGGTTCAGGTGCGCCATAGAGGCTCGGACGTGCACGGGCACGTCCAGGTCGCCGTCGTTGAGCCAGTCGACCAGCTCCGCGGTCAGCGCCGGCACGTGCTCAGCATCGGGCGCTGTGTACGCGGGGACGAGCGGGTCGTCGGGGCTGGTCACGTAGACCGGGCCATCACGCCAGCGGCCAGGCCGTCTGTCCAGGTGATGCCCCTGAAGCATGAAGTGCAGTCCGTTGAGCAGTCCTGCGTCGTACCGGAAGCCAGGACCAGCATCGGAGAGGGCCTGGATGTAGGTCATGGCTCGCTGGTAGCCCTCCAGCTCCACCCGGGTGCGTTCCCCGGCATCCAGGGGCTCCTCACCTGACATCAGTGCCTCGACGTCGTCGACTGTTGCCGCGTACCCCTCGATCGTGTTCGAACCCGCGATCGCGCGGGCCGTCAGGTTGCGGCGCAGCTGCCCCTGCCAACGTGGCTGAGCGCGGAGCTGGTGGCGCAGGAGCTGCCGCATCTCCTCGATCTCTCCCAGGACGCGGCGGTCATCGGCATCCAGGGCAGGCGTTTCATAGAGCACACCTCGATAACAGCATGACTAAATCATTTAGTCAATGAGATGAGGGGCTTGCTCAGCGGTAGGTCTCGACGGTGAGGATGTCTCTGACGGTTGACGTATTTCTGTATGGCGGTGAGGTCTTTGCCGGGTTTCGGCTGTGGGGGCGGTGATGGTGGGCTCCTGGTAGCCGCGGTCAGCCAGAACCGGGAGCACCCCAGCGGATGCATGTGGGGATGATCCGGTGCCGGCGGGCCGCGGTCAGGCCGTGGGGCAGTCGTGAAGGAAATCCGTACCAGTGTCGTCCGGAGCAGTCACTAGCTGCAGGTTCACTCCGTGCCGGTGGCGCTTGCCTGCGTAGTCGGCTCTTGCGCCGCCGGGCCGGTCGCACTCGGCACGTGTCCCGTTTTGAGCAGGGCCTCATTTGCCTGAGGTGGAGACTCCGCGGCCAGCGGACGCTCCGCGGAGACCGGCAGCGCCGGGAACGGGTTGACCAGCGAGTTGCGGAGAAACTCCCAGACATCGGCTCCGGGCCGCCACTCCGCACAGACCGGTGGGAGAGCGCCTGTGATCAGGGGCACCAAGGAGGTCGCCGCCTCAGGCCCGAGCATCTCGCCGATCCCGGCCTGGAGCAGGGGCCCCACGACCATTCCAGGCTGGGTTCCGATGGAAGGGCTGGCCGTAGCTGTCCAGCGCCCGCGTCATCGGCAGGCCGGAGCCCACGAGGAGGAGTACGGGCCTGCGGCCCGGGCACGGAACCTCCGCAAAGCCCGCCTTGGCCCAACCGGCTCACGTCAATCACCAAGGCCGTCCTCGAGAGGCAACTCTGAAGATCCCCATTCGGGGGCGATGCTCATGACGCTGTGGATGCGCGACAGGGTGAAAACGCGCTCGTCGTCCCGGAGGTGGCATCAGGCTTCGAGGTAGGGCGGGTCGAGTGTGAGGTGGCTGAGGGTGCGCACGGTCCGGCTGCCCGTGGTGGCGACGTACTCGACGGTGATGGCCTGGCCGGTGTCGATGGCATGGGCGAGCTGGCGGATGTCGCTGCAGGGCAAGCGCTTCGCCCACGCTGTGACGGTCTCCTCGGTGGTTATGGCGGAGAGCACGCCGTCGTCGCGTGGCTCTGGTTCGGGAGCCGCGGGCGGGGCGGCCAGCAACCGCGTCGCCAAGGTACTCGGATCGACGGCGGCGGCTTCCTTCGCCGCGCGGCCGGCAGCGGTCCGGCTGCCTCTGGCACTGGAGCTGCGGGGAGCCGGAACGGGAGCGGCGGCCCGCCGGGGCCGGGCCCTTTCGATGCATACCGTGCCCTCGGCCGTCTCGGCGGCGGGGGCGTATCCCTCGGCCCGTAGCGCGGTGAGAGTCGTGTCGAGCGGGCCGCGGCTGATCAGCACCGTCGGTGCCACCTGCCGTAGCCCGAGCTTGGCGAGCTTGCGGTGCGCGGCGAGTTCCGCCAGGAGCGCGGGCTCATCGCTGTGAAGGACACAGGCGGCGGGGGCGATGCGCACGCGCCCGTGGCCGCGTGCGGTGTCGGCGATCAGATACGACAGCGGCTGTGGCAGTGGCCCGGCGGCGACGGCGGCCAGGTCAGCCACGATGCCCTCAGGGGTGCGCCCGGCGTCCAGAGCCCGGCGGACGCTGCCCGCACTGAACCGCCACACCGATGCCGTGGCGCTGGTCTCCCGGTTGGCGACGGAGTCCAGCAGTGAGGCCAGCCGCGCGGACGGGGTGCCGGTGACAACGGCGGTGAGGTCGGCTCCGATCCGTGCCGTCGTGGTGGCCGGGGGCAGCAGCCGCCGGCACTCGATGCCCAGCCCCTCCATGTCACCGGTCCGCAGATGGATGCCGATGGCGGACAGAGCACCGCGTGCGAGCACGCCGAGGAGTTCGGCCTCCCGGATCACGGTGGCGAACGGCGGTCCGCCCGGCGACGAGTCGGCGAGGGGGCGGTACCAGGCGATCAGCGCCCCCAGGTCCGACGCGACCCGCGCGCCCTGCCCCGCTGGGAGCCGCGATGCTGCGGCCAGCAGCCCGTGGCGGGCCTGGACGCAACCGTTGCAAGGCGGCGCGCCGGCGAGGGCTGGGAGAGCCTTGTCGTCCTCGTCGCGCGCCCGGGTAGGGGTGAGTGGCAGGTTCCGCCATGACTGGAGCAGTACGGCGAACTGTTCCGGGGGTTCTTGTTCCGCCCAGGCGTCGTATGCCTCGGTGGGTGCCATGCGATCGCCGTCCCGGGCCAGCAGGCCGGCGGCGTACGCGGTCTCCAGGGTGAGGCGTACGACAGCGTCACCGGTCTGGGAGGCCTTGCCGATCCGTGCCAGTTCACGCGTACCGATCCCGCCGGACTTCAGCCGGGCCGGCGCCGTTGCCGAGCAGGCCGACAGGACCGAGGCGGCACCGGCGGTGAACGCCGAGGCGGCGGCCGACGCCTCACGGTCGACTTCTCTCAGGGAAACGGGTGCCAATCCCACGGAAGGCGGGACGGGCTGGAATGGGGCGTACCAGCCGGGCCCCCGCAGCACGAGCGCCACCTCGGCGGGCATACGCGCCCGGCCGTAGCGGTGACGGTCCTGGATCAGGAATCCCCGGTCCAGCGCCCATCGAGCACCCAGTTCGGGACCAAGGCTAGGACTCCCGAACATGTTGAATCGCGAGGGCTTTGGCCCAGTCCCCGCTCGGTCTTCAAGCAGCTTCCGTACCGTTGCTGGGGCCTTGGCGACCACTGAGGAGATCCGGGCCGGGTCGCTGTGGTGTTCCACCAGCGCGGCCAGGCGCTGCGACTTGCTGTTCGGCGGCTTCACCCCCAGCGCCGCCAGCATTCCGCGCAGCTCGTCGGAGGCCGCGCCGGAGAGCAGTTCCTCCAGCTGGGCATCCAGACCCAGAGGTGCGTCCCACGCCCGCCGCAGCGGTCCGGCCATGCAGAGCTTCTCCGCTCCGTCCGGCCAGACCAGAGCATGATCGGCCAGAACCTCCAGCACAGCCTCCAGCTCCCGGGTGGTGTCGTCGTCGGCTGCTCCCAGCAGTTCCGCCAGGGCATCGCGCGACGCCGGTACACGCAGCGCCGCCAGCGCTTCGGCGACCTGGAGATGCGGCAGCGCGAGCTGCGGCAGGGCAAGCGCCACCGATCCCGGGCGCTGAAGACGGTCGGCCAGTTCTCCCACCGATCGTGGCTCGGGAGGCAACGCGGCATCCTTACGCGCCCCAAGCACGCGTGCCAGACGAGAGCCGTCCAGGCTGCCCAGCCAGGTCGCCAGCGGCGATCGAGAGTTCATGACCGGTGCACCTCGTAAGATCAAAGAACGTCAGCATAGGCCGGAGCCCGGCGCCGGTTCCAAGGATCGCGTTTCCCCGAGATCCACAGGCGCCGCATAAGGGCGGATTCCCCCGAGGGGGGCTTCCGTCGCGGCGGTGATGGCGGCGCGCACGGTTGCGGGAGTCGTGGCCGCAGGGTGAGTGCCCGGCTCAGGACATCTTTGGCACCCCTGATGATGGAGGGCGCGATAGATCGTCTCGAAGTGTTCCCTAGAGTCCGCTTCGACGGCAGGCACACAGCCGGCGCGATCCTGCGCGCCCCCCGCTCCGAGACTGCCGGCATGGCTGTCGTGTGGCAGCCGGCCGTTCGCGCCGAGCACCGCCGCGAGGGGGCGCCACTCGCTTGCTCGCCAGTGCATCCACCACACCGCGGCCCATGAAGCCGACCAGATCACTGTCGACGCTCCCGACGGCGGCACACCCGCTTCCTGGCCACTGCTGCTGATGGCCGGGAGCCGGCGGCGCCGCTCCCGGCGCTCGCACGTGAAGCGTGAAGCCAGGCCCTTTGCACCTGAACTGGATGCTTTGTCTGCGTCATGCCGTGGTCACGGTGGCCGGGGATCTGGACATCCATACCGCCCAGGACGTGCGTCAGGTGCTGACGGCCGCGGTTGCCGTGTACGAGGAGACGGTGCTGGACCTTGCCTGTCTCGGTTTTTGTGACTGCGTCGGCCTGGGCGCGCTGATTGCCGCAGGCCGCGCTGCCCGCTGCCGCGGCGCCCTTCTGTACCTGCGCAATGTGCCGGGCTGCCTCGAGCGTCTGGCGCGTGCGAACGGCACCAGCCCGGCGGCCGTATCCCATACGCCTGGGGCCTTGGACAGGGCGGTGGTATCGCCCCGCCCAAGGCCGGGGCCGGTGACAGCACCCTCGGGGTGACGGGGTGACGGGGTGACGGGGTGCGGGGCGGGGGGTGCGGGGCCACACTGGGGTGATCTGCCGGTTCCCGGCCATGGCCGGGACGTGCGAAGGGTGCTGCGGAATGCGTGTGAACGTGGGTGATGTGCTGCGGTTCACCGGCCACAAGGTCGGTGCCACGGATCACCGGGCGAGGGTGGTCGAGGTTCTCGGGAGCGAGGGCGAGCCGCCGTACCGGGTGCGCTACGACGACGGCCGCGAGACGGAGGTCTTCCCCGGCTCCGACTGCGTGGTGGAGGATCCCGCGCATCTCAGGTCACCGCACGTCGATTGAGCCTGTCCGGCGATGGCGGTCTTGCCTTCTTCTGTTTCGCCCGGAACGCGGTGGTGGTGGTGGTCGTGAAGGATCGGGCGGTGTCGGTCGAGGTGACCCCGGACGGCTATGTGCTGTCCTGCCCGGGCACGGAGGTAGTGGGGCGGGGGCCGACGGAGGCGGCCGCCTGGGAGGATCTCTGGGCGGCGGTCCGTGCCGACTGGGAGCCCCCGGAACAGTCCGCGGTGACCGCCCTGGACGGAAGGCTGCCGCCGGGCCTGCCCGGGTGGCGGCGGATACGCACGATCCGAGTGCGCGACCTGTTCGGCTGACCGGCGACATCCGTCCGGCGCTGGAGATGCCAGTAGCCGGCCAAGCAGCGTGCGGCGCCGCGGGCGTCGTCGGCGGACTTGTCCACCCGGGTTGACGACTGCCTCGCCGAGGGCTTCGGCCGGTGACACACCCGGGTGATCGTCGTTAACGCCGGCCCGTCGGTCGCACTCGCCAGTCCGAACGACGCGGCCCATGCCGCGTGCCGGACATGGCTCGAGGCGCTGCCCACCCGCCGGAACCTGGTGGTTCCCCTCCACGGTCGTGGCAGAGGTCTGTTACCTGGCTGAGCGGTACGGCGGTCCGACCGCCGAGGCGCTGTTCCTCGATGACTTGGCGGTCGGCGCGTACGTCACGGTCACAGGGCTGGTCCCGGAGGGCATCGAGCGGATGGCCAGCCCGGTGCGCCGGTACAGCAGTCTCCCGCGGGGGCGGACGCCTCGGTCGTTGCGGCCGCCGAGCGGGTCAAGACGCTCCAGATCGCCACGCTCGACCGGCGTTGTGAGGTCACAGCTCGGAGAAGCCTTCACTCTCTATCCGGCCTGAGGTTGACGCTGGGTTCAGGTGCTTGATTTTGATCCAGTCGCGGGTGCGACGGCCGGGCAGGTAGGGGCTGGTGAGCCGTTTGGCGACCACGCCGTCGAAGCCCTCCTCATGCGCGTGCTCGAGTGCCTGGGTGGCGCTCGAGGGCCAGGCCGCGGGTACGGCGATGCCAGGACCGGCGAGGCCGAGGTCGTCGAGGAGGTCCCGGCGGGAGGTATAGGGCAGGTGCACCGCTAGCTGGCCGAGGTACAGGATGTCGAAGATCATCAGCTGGACGGGGAGATCCCCGCCTGCGTGGGTGACCGCGTCCGGGTGGTGCAGGCTCATCCGCTGCTGCAGCCGTTCCACGGAAGGGTCGCCGTTGTCGTTCAGAGCGATGATCTCCCCGTCGAGCACCGCCTCGGGCGCGGGCAGCAGGCCGGGCAGCGTCTGGAACTCCGGGTACTGGGCGGTGACGTCGATTCCCGCTGCGGAGAGCAGGCGCACACTGCCGTCACCGGGCAGGTGGGCAATGATGCGGGCACCGTTCCAGAGCGTTTCGTAGGCGTATTCGGCCTCTGTGTCCATTCCGGGCGGCGGACCGATCACCGCGAGCATCGGCGACAGGGGCGGCAGCGCATCCCGCATGGCAGGGGACGGGGAGGGGCGCGTGCTCATTCCACCAGCCTGCGCCCGGCCAGGCGCTTCGGCGACCTGTCCGCCCCTGCCCCTGAAGAGACGGACGGGCGGGCACGTGCAGGGGCCGACGCCCGGAACGCGCTGCGGCATGTCGTGCAAGGGTGCTACGTCGCTTGGCGGCATGTCCCGGAATGTGTTCTTGGTGGTTTGCTGCTGCGTGGCGGCAGGCGATGTTCGGTTTGCTGTTCGTCGTGTGGTTCCCCGGAGACTCGAGGAGGAGTCTGACCATGTCCGTCTACACCCCCCAGCAGGCCAGCCGGCCGCAGTCCCAGCAGCCGTACGTGCAGCAGATGTCCGGTCAGCCGCTCTGGGGGTTTCAGTCCCAGAACCAGCTGCCGTTCGGGCAGCAGGGGCAGGGGCAGGGGCAGCAGCAGCCGTTCGGGATGCAGGGCCAGGGCCAGCAGCAGTTGCCGCTGCTGGTGACGGAGCTGTCACTGCGCTGTTCGGTGACGGCCGTGAGCGCGGTGGTGGAGCAGCTGCGGACGGACCCGCAGATCCTGATGGGGATCCAGGCGCAGAGGCAGATCCCTCCGCACGCCTTCAGCCAGGTGCTGACGGAGTGTGCCCGTCGGATCGCTCCCCTCATGCACACCGCGCTCGCGCAGGTCACCAGCCAGGGTCAGAGCGGCCAGATGAGCCAGTTCGGGCAGGAGGGTGGTACGGGGCAGTTCGGTCAGTTCCCCGGCCAGCAGCTGCAGGGGCAGATGGGTCAGTTCGGGCAGCTCCAGGGATTTGGCCAGGGGCAGGGCCTGTTCGGGCAGCAGCCGAGTCACGGGCAGTGGTCCGGTCTGGGGATGTGAGACGCGCCGGGCGGGCCGCTGCCTCCGGCGTGGACGACGAGCTTGCGCGGTTGCCGTGCGCGCAGCGGCCTACCCGGTCGGCGGGCCGCTGGGGTGCGGCCAGGTCCACGCCGGGTCCGGTCGGCGACAGCTACATCCCGGCCGACGGGACCGCGATCGCCGCCGCCCACATCACCGGACTTGCCGCCCTGCTGCTCGCCCACCACGACCACCTGCGCACCCAGGCCCACCCCCGCACCCCCGCCCGCACCAGCCAGCTCTACACCCTGCTGCGCGCCGCCTGCCGCCCCGTCCCCGGCACGGACCCGGCCCGCACGGGCGCGGGTCTCGCCGATGCCCCCACGGCGCTCGGCATCCGCACTGCCTGGCAGTACGGGACGGTGGCCGCGCAGCCGCACACGGCCGCGCATACTCCGTGCCCGGCGCATCCCTCGGCCCCCGCGCCGGGCACGGAAACCCCTGACGGAACGAACCCAGCCGGACAAGGTCCCGCACCTGCGTCGTGCGTACCCGCCACCATGCGGGCCCCTGGCCGACAGCCCGCCAGCACACACACCACGGCCCGCCGCGGCCGATGATGCTGCTGTCGCACAGCGAACGGAAGTTCCGTCCCCGGTGCGCAAGGCCGAGGGTTTCCTCCCGGCCGCCGTGCCAACGGGTCACCCGCCTTCCGCCGGACGGTGGCGTCGGTTCATGCACGGCAACCTGTGTTGCTTCCATCACGCGGCCATGATGTCAGGAGTGTGCGGATCCTGCGGTTTGCGGTGCTCAAGGTCCCAGGGCGGAACTCATGCCGCACGTGCTTTTCCGTGAGTGGCGTGCCGGGCTCCCAGCGCCGATGCGTGACTGAGGGCCCGGCCGCCCTGTGCCGCACGACCGCTCATCAAATGCGGCATGTATCCAGAGAAACCCGGGCGGGTGCTGGTGTCCAGCGGGCCGGATGTCTCGCGGCGCGCGATCACGCGGGAAGGCCCCGGCAGGCCCCGTCCGGTCCCGCCCGGTTCAGGGGCGGCGGTGGTAGACGGTGAGCGTGTCGACGGGGAGGAAGGCCGCGCCGGTCAGGAGGCGGGCGGCGGTGAAAGCCACCTGCTGCGTAGCGCTGGCGAGCGATGGCGCGCCACAATCTGGGCTATGGCTTCCTCCAGTGCTGTTCCCGCGCCGTCGGCGTTCGACGTGCTGCGCACGCGCTACAACAGGAGGCTGCCTGCCCGGCTGGAAGACCCGACCGGCCCCGCTCAGGGCACCGCCGACCTGCCGCTGCATGTCGTTTGGTCAGGGCGGCGCAGCTATCAGCTCGAGGGCGTCCGCTCGAGAATGGGTCTGTACCGTACCGTGCTCGCCGAGGGGCTGCGCGAGGACCTGGAAGCCGTCCTCGACCGGGACTTGCTGATCAGCCAGTGGCCGAGCCTGCGCAGCCTCATCAGCCGTCCCCTGCGCGAGGCATGGGAAGACGCCTTTCCCGAACTCGCCGCAGCCCGGAGCTCCGCCGTGTGAACTTGGACGGCCTGCACCGTCGGCTTCTGGCCGAGGTCCTTGCCATCGGCGAGCCCTACTCTCTTGTGAACACCGGCGGCTACGCCGTCCAGGCCTCTGGTCAACCGGCTCAGCCAGGACCTGGACGTCGCCACCGAAAACCCCGCCCCGATGGCAGAGATCGTCCACATCGGCAGAGCCGGCCTGACGGAGCTCGGCCGACTGGTGCGGCAGATCGAAACTGACCCGCTCTCCAGGCGGCTCCTCATTGCCGACCCGTCAGCGGTGAGGAGTGCGAAGTCGACATCCTCAAAGAGGTTTATGGGCTTCGCCCACCGCCACCGAGTACGGGCCCGTCCTCGCCCTCGATGACGTGACCGGCACCAAGGTTCGCGCCCTGGCCGACCGCGGCGCGGTCCGCGACCTGATCGACGTCCATGCCGCCTCCCGCCACCGCACCAACGCCGACCTCGAAGGCCTGGCCGCCGCCACGCCAGGTTCGACTTCAGCCTCCATGACCTGCGTGACCGCCTCGCGGGCGCCGAGTGGTGGGATGACCGGTTGTCCTTGCGGGACTTGAACCGGGGCGCGCCCATGCGCGGGCGCTTGCCCGTGAGACCTGAACCGCGGGGGAAACAGACAGGCCAACGCGGCCCTCTACCGCATCGTCGTCACTCGCCTCCGCCGTGATGACCGCACACGCCTCTACCTCGAGCGACGCACGAACAAGGCATGTCGAAACGAGAAATCATCCGCTGCCTCAAACGCTACGTCGCTCGTGAGATCTACCGTCAGATCCAGCCGGTGTCATCTGCCGGCCCGTCCTCAGCGGCTTGACGCAACATAGGGGCATCCTGAACGTCCGCAAAGACCGCCGCATGCGGGCCTTCATCGACGCACAGGACTGGATCACCGCCTACCATCTGCCGCCTTACGCACCCGATCTCAACCCCGTCGAGGGCATCTGGTCGGTCCTGCGCCGGACCACCCAGGCCAACACCGCCTTCACCGACCCCGACCACCTCATCCGCCGGCTACGGCACGGCCTCCGCCAGATCCAGTACCGCAGCCACATCATCGACGGATGCCTCACCGGGACCGGTCTCACACCGACGACGCCACGCCTACAACCTCAGTAACTCGGCTGGTTCCGCCGACAGCAGCTGTGGAAGGTCTTCGCCGACCACGACGTCCCGGCCGTGCCCTCCACCACCCTGGAGGCCATGGGACTCGTCGCCCTCGAAGCCCAGGCCTGCAGCCTCCCCACCCTCTACCAATCCTCCGGCCTCACCGAGGCCTTCGCCGCCACCGCCAGGCTGTCCAACTTCGCACGCCCCGTTGCTGTCTAATGACAGGTCCTCACGGCGCCCAAGGCCCGAGCATCCTCTTCATCGCATCCGTCATCGCGAACTGCAGCAGCGGTCCGTAGGTGATCCGCCCGACACCGAGGCGGCGGAAACGCTCCAGATCGTGCTTGACAGGGTGGGCTGTAGCGTTCACGGGAACTGAGACGGCACCGATTACCACCGTGAGCAGTTCGTCATGATCCTGAACAGCCACGGGGTACACGCTGTTGGCGCCGGCCTGCTCCATCGCCCGCAGTCTCCGGACCGCCTCGTCTGCAACGCCGGAAACATCTTCGGCGTGCAGAAACAGATCGGTGCGCCCATTGATCCACAGCGGGATCCCGACAGCGTCAGCAGCAGTGCGCAGGCCCGCGATATAGCCCGCGTGCTCTTCCGTACTGCGAACTCGACCGCCGTCCGAGTGAACGGTGTCCTCGATGTTGAGACCGACGCCCCCGACCTCGAGGAGTCCGGCGACGAGAGCTGTGGGGTCTTGTCCGTACCCCGCTTCCAAGTCCACTGATACGGGGACGTCAACCGCCCCAATGATCGGCTTGACGGCCGCCAATACCTCCTCGAAGGACTGCCCCTCGTGGTCGCTAGCCCCTCGAGACCTCGCGAGAGGATAACTGCCCACCGTCAGCGCTGGAAAACCGGCGTCGGCCGCAGACCGAGCGGACCAGACGTCCCAGACCGTCGGGAGCACGAGCGGCTTGCATTCGGCGTGCAGCTGCCTCAGGCGCTCAGCGCGCTCCAGGGTGATGCGAAAGTCCATGTCGAGGACGCTACCTCGAATCGACACAAACAGTGCGCGGACAAGGCCGCCCTGCTGTGCAAACAGGCGCAGCGCGTCGGCCCGAGGTCCACGCCGCAATGGGAGCCACGAGTGCGGCTGGCTGCTGCCGCCTCCTCTGCGATGCTTGGTGGCTGCGGTTGGAATGAGCGCCCCCCGCTCACGCGAGTGGGTGACGGCAGTCTGGAGGGCGTGACAGACGTCGCCATGGCGTTCTCTCGCCGAGGAACAGCAACTCCAGTCGCTCGCTCAACAAGGCCACCGCAGGCCTGTGGGACGCGAGCGTCACGGCAGGACGAAAGGCTTCCGTGCCGTCGTGGCCGACTGCCTCACCCCTGGGCGTCACTGCCGCCGGCGTCGATGGGCATGGCAGCTGGGGCGTCGGAGGGGCAACCAGGGATGCAGGGGCCAGATGGTGACAGGCGTTTCCCCGGGCCGGATACGCGGCGTCGACCAGATCGGCAACAGTCTTTACCATGCTGGCATGGCAAAGACACAGCTGGGTGCACGCGTGGACGAGGACGTCGCGGAGCTCACGAAGAAGCGCGCCGCCGACCTGGGAATGAGCATCGGGGACTACCTCGCCCGGCTGGTGCAGGACGATGCCAGTGGCCTGCGTGCCCGAGCGGTGGATGCGGCCTCCCGTTTCTTGGCCGAACATCAGGTGATCTTCGATGAGGCCGAGCATGCCCATCCCACGGCGGGCGGAGCGCGCCGCCTGATGGAACTGCACATCGACGTTCCCTGGATCCTGCGGGTTGCCGAGGCCGCCGGAGCCAATGACCGGCCCCCGACGACTACGGCTTCTCTGAACTAACTTGATAATTGTTCAGTTGAGCGAATGGAATGGTGTTTCGTCTCTTGGCGGGCGGAGCGCGCGCCGCTCCCGGCGGGGCTCGGGTCGGGCCGGTCGAGGACGGTGGCGACGAGGTGGTACACCGGCGTCCTCCGGGGTTCTCCTCATAGTGGCGGGGATCTCCAGCGTCTAGCAGATGGCGTGGCCCTGGTGGCCGAGGGGCGAGCAGACGTGGACCCGGATGCCGAGACAGCCGGTGATCCGGTCGCCGTTGAGGAGCTGGGCGCAGGTCTCGGATCCCGTCCGCTCCAGGGTGTGTGACCGAGATAGAGGTGGCAGGGTTCGAGGACGTAGCCGTCGTCGGGGAGGGTGACTTCGCGGGAAGACGGTGGGGCGGCGGCGTCCAAGTCGCCCTGGCAGGTGCGGAGGGTGCTGCCGAGGCGCCAGTCGTAGGCGTTGGGGGAGAGGCGGTCGGGGGCGTACGAGTCGATGGTGATGTGGCCCGCGTCGCGGGCGGCGGCGATGGCCCGTCCGGTCAGGATCACGACGTCACCGCCGACGGGGCGAGGTCGCGCCAGCAGTCGGAGGGCTGCGGCCCGGCGACGAGATCCGTACCGATCGAGCCGATACTGACGACCGAGGTGGCAGCAGTGCACGGTGGCCCTGCGCCGGCGTGGACACAGAAACAGCGGTATGCCAAAGAACGGACTTTGGCATACCAGTCCGGCTTTCCATCAGCACCAGTGGAAACCTGTCTGCTGTCACGAGGCGCGCCGGGCCTCCGTTCCGAACAGCAGCTCCTCACCGACTCGCTCGCTATGCCCAGATGAAACAACGACAGTACTCTCGCCGCCGAACCGTTCAGCCCGGGCCGACGCCAGGCGGCTCCGACCGGCATCGCCACCAGGAGCCATCATCCCGGGGCACTCTCTTTGACCGCCTTGAAGCATGTAGCCACGGCCTCCTTACCGCCTACCGGTCAAGAGGCCGCTGTTCAACCGCCCTTTGTGTACCGGCCGTCCAGTCTCGTTGAGTACCTGCAGATCCGGCCTACCCACCCCGAAGCCGGCCAGACCGGGCATCGTTGACGGCAGCCCGCTGCTGGCGGCGCTTCTGCCCGGGCCGCTGCCGGAGTTTCGATCGGGCCGGCATCGGGGCCCACAGGGAGTGCCGGACCCTTGGACCTGGCGACTGAAGGGGCTTTTCACTCGCCAGGTCCAGGGCCTGTGCCGCAACTGGCACCGCATCAGTAGACCCCGGGGGTGTCGCCGCCTCGGGCTCTGCTGTGCTACCTCGTACCAGGACTTTAGCGGATTAAGGGGCATTCGGAGTGTGCCGCGCCGCAGGCTCGACAACTGTCAACCGTGTGCAGCGATCACTGTCGCGTCTCCCGCTCTGCCTGCTGACAATGGATAAATGGATAAGCAGCGGAGCGCTCCCTGAACCGCGGCGTTTGCGATCATGCCCTGGCGTGGATCACTTCGCGCGCCGGAAGGCTGTCGACAGCCGCTCGGAGGGCGGCCTGCCACAACGGTCGCTCACGGCGCCCTGCAAGCTCTGGCCCGGGAAGCGGCCACCACGCGGCCCATGAGCACCTGGAACACCCAACTTTGCAGGACCGCGAAAAACATAACTGTGAGAGTTCTTCTGCGGCCCGGGATGGGTTGCTGCCAGGCTCGACGCCGATGATCCGGCATGACTCGAAACATAACTGGCGCCCCGTCAGGGGCTGCCGTTCCCCCGAGATGTCTGCCGGACATCGGCGCCGACCTGGCCCACCCGTTGGCTTGATCAGCAGCTTGTCCGCCTTGCGGCGTGACTCATCACAGTTCCGCCACGCGGTGACTCCATCCAGGCCGACGCCGACGACAGCCGTCCGCCCAGCAAGGAGAACGACCACGTGGCCATCCTGGCAGAACAAGTCGACGGCGTTATCGGCGTCGATACCCACCGAGACACCCTCGCGGCAGCGGCCGTCAGCCCCATCGGCGCAGTCCTGAGCAGCACCGATGCCCCTGCGAATGCCCGCGGTTACCGGCGCTTGCTGGACTTCGCCCGCCAGCACGTCCCTGGTCGCCGCTGCTGGGCCCTGGAAGGCATCGGCAGCTACGGCGCCGGCCTCGCGTCCTTCCTCGACCAGGCCGGCGAGCAGGTCGTCGAGGTGTGCCGGCCCAAGCGGGCAGCCAACCGCGGCGGACGCAAGACCGACATGCTCGACGCCATCCGGGCCGCGAAGGAGGCCCTGGCCACCGAGCACCTGATACGGCCCCGACTCCGCGGCGAACGCGAGGCACTACGCGTCCTTCTCGCCACCCGCCAGGGTGCAGTCCTTGCCTCGACCGCCGCGATCAACCAGCTCAAGGCCCTGATCGTCTCCGCACCGGATAACCTCCGCGCCGAACTGCGGAAACTCAAGCGCCCGGCCCAGGTCAGCCACTGTGCCCAGCTCCGCGACCGCCCCGCCCAGGACCTGGAACACCGGATGACAGCACGGGCCCTTCGATCCACTGCCCAACGCATCCAGAGCCTGCAAGCGGAGGCAAAGGATCTTGAAAGGGAGATCCTGACCCTGGTGAGGCAGATGGCCCCGGAGCTTCTCGGCCTGCTCGGCATCGGACCGATCACCGCGGCCCAGGTGCTGGTCAGCTGGTCCCATCAGGGGAGGTTCCGGTCGGAAGCAGCCTTCGCCTCGTTCGCCGGAGTCTCCCCGATCCCCGCATCTTCCGGACTCACCAACCGGCACCGCCTCAACCGCAGCGGAGACCGGCAGCTCAACCGGGCTATGCACACCATCACCCTGATCCGTATGCGCCTCGACCCCGCCACGAAGGCCTACGTCGCCCGCAGAATCAGCGAGGGCAAAACCTCCCGGGACGCGCAGCGCTGCCTGAAGCGCGCCATCTCCAGGCAGCTGTTCAAGATCCTCGAAGGTACCGAGCCGAACGATGTTGAGAAGCCCAACAGCCTCCCCAAACGGCTTGACTCGATATAGCAGCCTCGGGGGGCACTGCCAGGAAGCGAGAGGCCGACGGTCGCCCCAGCCCCATCCTGCCCGGCTGCTCCGGCCGCCCGCTCCTGCCGGCAGATGTGCGCAGCGTCGGGCGGAGGCGCGAGCGCTGCCGGGCAACCAGGAGGGAACGTCGTCGAGCCGAGGCGCCAGCCAGCCGCTGCTGACGGCGGGGGACTGCCGCCGGCCCGCGAAAGCCGCGGCGTGCCCCCGGCCACGGATTTCGTCAGCTGGGAAAGTTGCAGCAGCGCCGTGCTCTGCTGCCCTTCGGCTGAAGTCATCCCGAGGGCGGGAGGCCTTCCTGGCGCGGTCACGGCCAACCAGCCCGCCTGCAGGAACGGGCCGCTTCCCGGACCCTCGTTCTCTGTCCCGCACCCGCCCTACCCCGGTTGTCCGGCCAGTGCCGCGCGTACAAACGCCTGCCCGGCGACCCTGCGAGGCCGTGCCGACCATGGACACGCGGTCCAAGTGCGGCAGAAAGCGCGGGTGCCCGGCGCAGCCGCTGTCACAGGCACGGCAAATCTGTGCGGGGGGCTTTTTCTGCGCCGAGCACTTGAAAATCCCTGGGTCCGATATTAGATGTTCCCGATGATGGATCACGTCACGGGCTCACAGATTTAGCCAGGAAGCCATCGGCGGATTCGATCCCGGTACATACCGGCGACTCGTCGGGCGAACCGTAGGTAGATCAGGCGTCATGCTTCCCCTCCGACGCGGCGACGGATATGCCCCGTCAGGCTTTCCCGGCGGCCGGCCCGCTGACGCCCCCCGCACCCTTTGGGGTCGCCGTCCACCCGGCCCACCATCGGAACGGTCCGCGCAACTCTTCCGGCACCAGCTCTTTCAATCAGATGTGGAATGTGTGGACCGGCAAGAAGGATGTCAAAGAGAATGACACTTCTCGGGTTCCATGAAAGGTGATCTGGAATATTCGACAGTCGGAGCGATATTTTACACGGCTACGCAGCCGTAGGGACTTCTGGGCTCCCGTGCTGAGAATTATCGAGCACTGGCGGCTGGGGACGATGGCAACACTGGCGTTACAGCGGGAGAGATCAGTTCGTGAGCATGTGACATCTCCACCGCAATCGGTCAGGACGGACGTGGCTGTGTTGTATGAGGAAGCGCTGGGGAGCGCCAAACATTTGCAGCGCAAGGATGTCGGCATGACAACTATCGAAAACTCGATATTATCGATTTGGTGTTGTGCACCAGAATCAAGGAGATCATGAGCAGATATCGGCCACCTCAGTGTCGCGTGCTCACCCGGGCATCTCGCAGGTCGACAAGTTGCTCGTGTCGTGTTTTTCGGTGTCTCCTCGAGCATCCTGATGATCCCCCGATCTGTATCCTGCGGCGGTGATCTTTCGAGGGGCACCGGGTCCGGCTCGTCACGCGGGTCCTTCGGGCCGTTCTCCAGGAAGCGCCGCCAGGCGCGGACCGTGTCCGGAGCGATCCGCAGCCCGGTGGCACGCCTCCATGATCGAGTGGCCGTCCACACACTCCGGCACGAGAACACCGAGCCGACGCCTGGGAAGTCGTAGGACGAAGCGCACCAAGCACCGTCGGACTTTCAATTCACGGCATAGCGTAAAAAGTATCGATCAGAATGCAGGCTCGTATGCCCACCCTATGACGATGTGACTTCCTTCGAAATAGCCGAGGGAGTCGTATATGCGGATTCCGCCGAGAGCTTTTTCGGCGCCCCAGGTGTAGTCTCCGACCCAGTTGGTGTAGAGCTTGTATGTGGCGCCATTCGCGATCCACTTCGACTCGATCTTCCGCGTAAGCATGTCGGAGTCGGGAGTGGCTAACGTTGCAGTGGCCCGGACTTTTCGGGAAGACCCCGTGTCATTTTCTATTTCGACGTATGCGCGATCCGAGCTCGTCCCGGACCACTGAATGCAAGTACGTGCCCAGATGCCGCTGGAGATGATTTTCTTCCAGTCACTGCAGCTGGTACCGTCAGCGGCATGGGAAACTCCGGAAGCCCCCCCGACGAGTGCCGCAGCCGTGATCGCCGAGGCGAGCAGCCTGGAAGTCAACTTATTCTTCATTTACCTCAATCCTTTCGAGTAACGCGCTCTCTAATAGCCTTGAGTTCAGCCTTCTGTGTCACGAGAGCATCAGGTACTCAGCTTTCCGCTTGACCGGCCCGGCGAAGAGGCAATGTCGAACACTGAGCCGTTTTCATCCTGATTTGCCGTGCGGGTGACCGCGGCCAGCGTGCAGGACTTTTCTGCCGGCCCGTGCTGCTCGACAAGATCGCGGCCGGGCACCCTCGCGTCCGCAAGGTGTGGGTCGACGGCGGTTACCGCCAGCGCCTCGTCGAACACGCCGCGACCCTCGGCATCGACATGGAGATCACCGCCCGCAAGCCTGGGACCAGGGGTTTCGCCCCGATCCCGAAACGGTGGGCGGTCGAGCGGACCTATGGCTGGCTCATGCTCCACCGCCGCCTGGCCCGCGACTACGAAACCCTGTCCACCCGCTCCAAAGCCGTGGTCCATATTGCCATGACCGACCTCATGGTCCGCCGCCCCACCAGCGAAAACACCATCTCCTGGCACGAACCGAAGAAGGCCACGGAAAAGACCATTCCGGCATGAAGTATTGAGCCGAAACTGATGGGTTTCCTGCTGGATCGTGTAGCGAACGTGTCGGCCGTGGAAGTAGCCGGTCACGATGTGGGGTTGCCGTTGTCGGCGGTGCAGGAAGCGCCGGGTTTCGCGGGCGAGGTCGTCGGTCGAGGTGGCGCGGGCCGCGTGGACGTGGTGTTTCAGGTCGGCGTTCAGCAGCTCGTCGGGGTTGAGTTCGGGGCTGTAGCCGGGCATCAGGTGCAGCTCGATCCGTTCGGCGTTCTCTGCGAGCCACGCCTTGACGGCCTTGCTGCGGTGGACCGGGTGCCGGTCCACGATGACGTGCGCCTTCCGGCGGGCCTGTCGGGCGAGACGGTCGGGGAACGCGCAGAACACGTCCGCGGTGAACTTCTCCGGGAAGACGGTGAACCACAGCGCGCCCCGCGAGGCGACCGCGGACATGATGTTACCTTGAAGCGTCGGCCGTTGACCCGCACCAGCGGGGTGTGCCCGGCCGGGGCCCACGAGCGTCCGGGCGGAGCCGTGTCGGAGCGCAGGCCGCACTGATCAGCCCA
>NZ_JBHTSA010000094.1:0-31409 GCF_042795405.1 Streptomyces sp. NPDC056480
GGCCGGGGGCCGGCGGCCGTTTGGGGGGGGCCCCCCGCCCGGGGGGGGGGGGGCCCCGCCCCCCCCCGCCCCCGGCGCCGCCGCGGGGGGGGGGGGGGGGGGGCCCCCGGCGGGCGCCCACGACAGGACGGGTGGAGGAGAGGGGTGGGGCTATCGGGTCGGCTTCTTGCCGGTGATGCCCAGGTGCACCAACAGGGCGAGGTTGGGCTTGAGTTCGGACTGCTTCACGCCCCAGGTCGTGAAGCCCTTCTGGTGGCCGGCGACCGCGGCCAGCATGGCCACGAGCGAGCCGGCCATGGCGGCGGGGCTGACCTCCTTGTCGACCTTGCCCTTGGCCTGGAGCTCCTTCACCGCGTCCGTGAGGGAGTTGGTGACCGAGTTCAGGATCTTCATGCGGATCTTGTAGAACCGCTTGTCGCCCTCCGCGGCGCCGAGGTCCACGACCCGGAGGATGGCGTCGTGCTTCCGCCAGAAGTCCAGGAAGCCTTCGACGAGTTCCTCCGAGGTCTGCCAGCCGGCCTTGCCGACCCAGGAACGGCCGGAGACCAGCTCGGTCAACCCGGCGCCCTCCTTGGCCATTTCCTCCGCGATCTCGAGAACGGCCCCCTCGACGTCCGGGAAGTACTGATAGAACGTCGCGGGTGAAGTACCCGCCTTCCGGGCCACATCGATGACCTTGACGTCCCGGTAGGGCGAGGAGCTGAGCATCTCACCGAGGCAGTCGAGCAGCTTCTGCCGCGTCGCCTGGCCGCGTCGTCCGGCCACGCGGCCGTCGACGGTGCGTACTTGTCCTGTCATGCCGTCAGCTTACCGAGGGGGTGTCGGCGCGCGATTCGGCCGACTGCAAATGGGGTGCACCCCCCTGCCACTCGTGTTCTCCGAGGTCGGCACGCGTGTCTCCCCGGGCGTGGCAGCACGGGGGAGGGGCGTGATCGCGCCACTCGTGGCGGTCGGGTGGGGGGCCGGCGGGATCCCCGTGCCCGGACCGGGGGATTCCGGTACCCGAATAGGCTTATGAACAGCCTGTGGACAACTTCGGTGGACAACTCAAGTGTCCCAAGGGTTCTGGCACGATAAATCGCCACTTTGTTCGTATTTCTCCGTGGTGGAGGACGCTGCGGGACGGATTCCGCCGACCTAGCGTGTGGACATGGCCGTACGTACTGAGGGCACCCCCTGCTGGGTGGACGCGCAGCTCCCCGATCTGGAGGCGGGCAAGCGCTTCTACGGCGAGCTCTTCGGCTGGACCTTCGACCCCGACCGCGACGAGGCCCTCCTCGACGGACGCCGGGTCGCGGGTCTCCTCCCCAAGCGCGACGGCCGCATGCCCACCACCTGGACCGTCTACCTCGCCACCGAGAACGCCGGCACCCTCGCCGCCCGGATCAAGGCCGCCGGCGGCCAGATGGTCATGGAGCCCTACCCCGTCGGCCCCTTCGGTGTCCTCGCGCTCGCCGCCGACCCCGGCGGCGCCGTCTTCGGCCTCCGCCAGTCGGGCGACGAAGACGGTTTCGAGACGATCAACGAACCGGGCTCCTTCTGCTGGATGGAGGTGTACACGCGCCGCCCCGACGCCGTCGACACCTTCTACGCCACCGTCTTCGGCTACCTCGGCCGCCAGGCCGACGCCGACGACGAGGGCAGGGACGCAGGCTTCGACTACCGCGTCTGGTCGCCCCCCGGCTCCCGGACCGGCGACGACAGCGCCTTCGGCGGACGTGCCGTGATCAGCGACGACTTCCCCGCCGAGATGCCGGGACACGTCCTCGTCTACTTCGCCGTCCCCGACTGCGACGAGGCCTGCGAGACCACCGTCCGGCTCGGCGGCCGGGTCGCCACCCCCGCCTTCGACACCCCGCACGGCCGGATCGCCGTCCTCCACGACAACCAGGGCGCGCGGTTCGCGGTCCTCTCGGAGCCGTCCGGCACGAGGTGAGGCTTCCCCTCCGGATGGCTTCCATATGACCTGAGACACCCCGATCCGCCCCCGGGTTCGCAACCGGGCCCTCGGACAGGAAGAATCAGGGCCACGGGGCCGTACCCTCATGGCCCGTACGGGGAGGTGGCAGGCAAGTGGAACAGCTGACGCAGCACGACCCGAGACGTATCGGGCCCTTCGAGGTGCTGGGCCGGCTCGGCGCGGGCGGAATGGGCCTGGTCTATCTCGCGCGCTCGGCCTCGGGCCGGCGCGTGGCGATCAAGACCGTGCGCACGGAGCTCGCTGAGGACCAGCTGTTCCGGGTCCGCTTCACCCGTGAGGTGGAGGCCGCGCGGGCGGTCTCCGGCTTCTACACGGCCGCCGTCGTGGACGCCGACCCGCGGGCCGCCGTGCCCTGGCTGGCGACCGCGTACGTCCCCGCGCCCTCGCTCGAGGAAATAGTGAACGAGTGCGGACCGCTCCCGGCCCAGGCCGTGCGCTGGCTGGCCGCCGGCGTGGCCGAGGCCCTGCAGTCCATCCACGGCGCGGGCCTGGTCCACCGTGACCTCAAGCCCTCCAACGTCCTCGTCGTCGAGGACGGCCCCCGGGTGATCGACTTCGGCATCGCGTCGGGCGTCTCCAACACGCGCCTGACCATGACCAACGTCGCCGTCGGCACCCCGGCCTACATGTCGCCCGAGCAGGCCCGCGACTCGCGCAGCGTCACCGGCGCGAGCGATGTCTTCTCGCTGGGCTCGATGCTGGTCTTCGCCGCCACCGGCCACGCGCCGTTCCACGGCGCCAACCCGGTCGAGACCGTCTTCATGCTGCTGCGCGAGGGCCCCGACCTGGAGGGCCTGCCCGACGAGCTGCGGCCCCTCATCGACGCCTGCATGCAGATGGACGTCAGCCGCCGGCCCACCCCGGCCGACCTCCAGGCCCAGCTCGCCCCGCATCTCTTCGGTCCCGGCAGCGACGACAGCGGCACGGCCTCGGCCTGGCTGCCGCGCAGCGCCACCGACATGATCGAGACCCGCCGCGGTGGCCGCCCGGCTCCGGCGGCTCCCGCGCCGCCGATGCCGCCGCGTCCGCCCCGGGGTCCCGCCGAGCGGGGCGGCGACCCGCGCTTCCCGGAGCCCGCGCCCGTCGGCGGTGGCCGGCACGCCGGGCCCGCCGAGAGCTCGGGCGGTCCCGTGCGCCTCGCCGGCGCGACCGTCCCGATCGGACCCGGCCCCCGGGTCGCCGACACGCGTGCGGCGCTCGCCGTCGGCCGGGGCGCCGACGCGGGCCCGGCGACCGGCTGGATCCGTCCGCCCGGCGGCGGTCCGCACGGCGTGGACCACGGTTCGTACGCCGGGGAGCCCGGCCCGCCGCCCGGCTCCCGCCCGGTCAACGTGCCGCCGCAGGGCTCTGACCAGGCCGCGCCGGCCGAACCCGGCCCCTGGCGGCCGTGGCGCTTCCGGATGTCGAACGACGTCTGGGGTACCCCGGTCGTGGACGGCGACCTGCTGTACGTGACCTCTTTCGAGGTACACGCCCTGGACACCGGCAGCGGCCGGCGCCAGTTCAAGACCCGGGACGTGGCCTGGTCCATGGCCGTCGCCGCGGGCCGTATCCACGCCTCCGACGGGCCCACGCTCTACGCCCTCGACGCGACCGACGGCGCCGAGCGCTGGCGGCTGCGGACGGACGCCTGGGTGTACTCGCTCCAGGTCGACCGGGGCACCGTCGTCACCGGCACGCGCGGCGGCGGAGTGCAGGGCTGGGAGGCCTCCAACGGCGCCAAGCTGTGGGAGGTCACCGGAGCCCAGACGGACTTCGAGACCCCGGAGGCGGGGCCCGCCGTGCACGGCGACACCGTGTACGTGTGGCGGGACGCCCGGCTCCAGGCCCTCGACGCCCGCACCGGAGCGGAGCGCTGGTCGTACCCGATCGGCGACGCGGCCTCCTGCGCCAACGTGCCGGTCCGGGTGGCCCCGGCCGAGGACGGCTGTGTGTACGTCTCCGCCGGGACCCGGGTCCTGTCGATCGACGTCGCGGCGGGTCACGTCCGCTGGCACTTCGAGGCGCCGGCCGTCTTCACCTCCCCGCCCGCGTTCGCGCCGGGCCCGGCGGTCACCGGCGGCGGGGTGTACCTCTCCGACCACCTCGGCACGGTGTACGCCCTCGACGCCACCACCGGTCAGGACCGCTGGCGGATCGCGACCGAGCCGCGCCAGTCGACCGAGCCGGTCCTCGTCGCCGACGGCAACATCCACGTCGGCAGCGGCAGCGCGCTCTACACGCTCGACGCGGTCACCGGCACCCCCCGGTGGCGGTTCGCGGCGGGCGGCGAACTGGTCGGCTCGCCCGTCGTCGCCGACGGCCGGGTGCACTTCGGCTCCGCCGACCACGTCCTCTACACCCTGGACGCGACCGGCGGGCAGCTCCGCTGGAAGCTCGCGACCGGTGGCGAGATCACCGGCTCGCCGGTGGTCAGGAACGGGGTCGTGTACGCCTGCAGCAAGGACCGCTGCGTGTACGCGCTCGACGCGGTCAAGGGCACGGCCACGGGCCGGGGAGCCGGCGGACGCTAGCCGGCCGGCAGGGCGTACGACGCACGGACAGGGACCCGCCCCGCAGCGCTTCAGCGCTGCGGCGGCGGGTCTCCCCGTTCCTGCCGCTGCTCCTGCTCCGGGTCCCGGACGGGTACGTCGTACGTCTGGGTCGCCGCGTACGGCGCCGGGGCCTGCGGGTGCGCGCGCGGCGCCTCGAGCGTGGACGTGTCGTCCGGGGGCGGCCCGTCCAGCGTGGGGTGGGTGGGCCGGGGCGGCCGGTCCACGTGGTGCGGCGGGCGGGACCTGCCCGACATGACGAGCGCGCCGAGCAGCAGGAGGATCCCGCCGCCGAAGGCGTTCGCGACCCCGTCGCCGAGTCCCGTGCCGTCGCCGCCGATCGTGAGGCTGCCCTCCGCCTGCCCCACCCGCACCATCCACAGGACGGTGAAGCCGAGGACGACGAGCCCGGCGAGCGCGACGAGCAGCCGGGAGCGCAGCACCACTCCGACGAGGGTCAGGAGGGCGGCGAAGAGGAAGGGCGCGAGCATCGAGCCGAGCAGCTCGCCCTTGGCGTCGGTGATGCCGGTGAACAGCTCGTCGATCGCGTAGTCACGTCCGTGACGGCCGTCGTACCAGGCACGGAAGGGGCTCCAGACGGCGGCCGTCGCTCCGGCGAGAGCCAGGACCGAGCCGGCGACGTTGCGGATCATCGATGCGGCCTCCTTGACGGTCCGGCTCTCGCTCCCGACGCTACGCCCGCTGCGGGGGGCCCGCCACGTGGCCGCGCGGCGCCGCTACAGTGGCGCGGACACGACAGGAAGACGGGGAGCGGCGATGGTACGCACACGCCTGAAGCTCGCGGCGACACTCGCGGTGGTGGTGCTGGCGCTGACCGGTTTCCACACCGGCCACGGCAGCAGCAGCGGTGGGGGCAGCGGCAAGAGCGGCAAGAGCAAGAGCCGCGGGCACTCGGACGACGACTCGGGCGGCGGCTGCTCCACCGACGAGAAGAGCAACGACGACTACGGCGGCTCGGGCGGCAACAGCGCCGCCGACGAGTACACGTACGACCCCACGCCGACGGCCTCCCCGACCGCGGCCGTCCACGTCACCACCGTCGACTGCGTGAAGCCCGCGCAGAAGAAGCGCAAGGGAAAGCCGACCCGCAGGGCGGACACCACGACCACGCTGAGGATCACCTCGGACGCGTGGGAGGAGAAGACGTTCCGGGTCCGCGTGGAGTTCAGGGACTCGGGCTACCGGAAGGTGGACGAGGCCGAGACGACGATCACGGTCGAGCGCAGGGGGACGAAGACCTTCGAGGTGGAGATGGTCCACCCCGGGACCGTCGGCCGGGTGAAGGACTGCATCGCCTATGTCGAGAGCGAGGTGCCGGGGGCCACCGCCTCCACCGCCACCCCGTCCGCTACCTCGTCCTGAACCCCGCCCCCCGCCTCCCGAACAGTTCCGCCTGACGGTCGGCCGTGAGGTTGCCCAGGGCGACCAGGTGCGGCGCGTGCGCCAGCGCCTGGGCCCTGGCGGCCTCCTTCACCGACCACAGCGCCCGGACCGTCCCCTGCACCGCCTCCGTCGGGTGGCCCGCGATGACCGCGGCGGCCTCGCGGGCGGCGGCCAGCGCGCCGCCGGGCGGGGTCAGCTCGGAGACGAGGCCCGTCTCGTAGGCCCGCCGGGCCGAGATCCGTTCGGCGCTGCCCATCAGGGCCATCCGGGCGATCTCCCCGTACGGCATCCGCTGCGCCATGTGGACGGTCTCGAAGGCGCTGACCATGCCGTAGGTGGTGTGCGGGTCGAAGAAGGCGGCGTCCTCGCCCGCGACCAGGAACTCCGACTCGCCGAGCAGGTAGAACGCCCCGCCGCAGGCCATCCCCTCGACGGCGCAGACGACCGGTTTCCACAGGTCGTTCGCCTTGGGGCCGATCGTGAGCAGCGGGTCGTCGATCGTGTACGGGGACGAGGGCTGCGGCACGTTCCCGGCGGCGGCCCGGTCGATGCCGGTGCAGAAGGCCCGCCCGCCGGCCCCGGTGACGACGATCGCGCGGACCTCGTCCTCGTACCGGAACCCCCGCCAGACGGCGCCGAGGTCACGGGCCATCTCCAGGGTGAGGGCGTTGTGCTTCTCCGGCCGGTCGAGGGTGACGACGGCGACCCCGGTCCCCTCGTCCCGCTCGACCGTGATGCCGGGGGTGCTCATCCGCGCTCCAGGAGCCAGCGCGGGACGACGACGCCGTCGATCTCGGCGAAGGCCACCCGTACCGGGGCGCCGATCCGGAGCCGGCTGGGGTCGACCGAGTTCAGGGGCGCGTCCGGGGTGGCGACCACGTTGCCGACGAGGCGGATGCGGGGGGCGTCGGCGAGTTCGACGATCACCGCGTTGTACGGGGCCTGGGCGGCGTACTCGGGCAGCAGGGGCGGGTGGGGGAGCACGTACGACCAGATCCGGCCGCGGCCGGACATCGGGCGCCACTCGCTCGCGAACGACTGGCAGTGCGGGCAGCAGGGGCGGGGCGGGAAGCGCAGCTCGCCGCAGTCGGCGCAGCTCTGGACGCGCAGTTCGCCCTGGGCGGCGTACTCCCAGAAGGGGGCGCCGTCCTCGTCGGTGACGGGGGTCAGCATGCGGATCAGCTCCTCAGGCGCGCAGCAGGATGGCGGAGGTGGGGACGCCCTCGCCCGCCGTGACGAGGCAGGTGGCGGCGTCGGGGACCTGGGCGGTGGACGTGCCGCGGAGTTGCTTCACGCCCTCGTTGATGAGGTTGAAGCCGTGGACGTACGCCTCGCTGAGTCCGCCGCCGCCGGTGTTGAGGGGCAGCCGGCCGCCGATCTCCAGCGCGCCGCCCTCGGTGAAGGCGCCGCCCTCGCCGCGGCCGCAGAAGCCGTAGCCCTCCAGGGAGAGCGGGACGAGCGGGGTGAAGGCGTCGTAGATCTGGGCGACGTCGACGTCCTGGGGGCCGAAGTCGGCCTGCTTCCACAGGTGGCGGGCGGCGGTCCAGGCGGGTCCCGAGAGCGGGTCGTCGTTCCAGTAGTTGACCATGCCGTGGTGCTGGGCGGGCAGGCCCTGGGCGGCGGAGTGGACGTACACGGGCTTGCGGCGGCAGTCCCGGGCCCGCTCGGCGGAGACGATGACGCAGGCCAGCGCCCCGTCGGTCTCCAGGCAGTTGTCGAAGAGGCAGAGCGGCTCGCTGATCCAGCGGGAGGTCATGTACATCTCGCGGGTCAGCGGGCGTTCGTACATGATCGCGGCGGGGTTCTGGTTGGCGCGGTTGCGGCAGGCCAGGGCCACGTTGAAGAGGTGGTCGCGGGTGGCGCCGTACTCGTGCATGTAGCGGCGGGTGAGCATGCCGATCTCGTCGGCGGGGCGGAGCAGTCCGAAGGGGCGGGTCCACTGGCCGGGGGTGGGCAGCTGGACGGCGGTGTTCTTCCAGGGGCGGGGGCCGCTGCCCCGCTTCCTGGACCGCCAGGCGACGCCGACGCTCGCCTGTCCGGTGGCGACGGCGGCGGCGAGATGGCCGACGGTGGCGCAGGAACCGCCGCCGCCGTAGCCGACCTTGGAGAAGAAGGTGACGTCGCCGGCGCCGATGGCCTTGGCGACCTCGACCTCGTCGGTCTCCTCCATCGTGTACGAGGCGAAGCCGTCGACCTCGGACGGTTCGATCCCGGCGTCGTCGAGGGCGGCGAGGATCGCTCGGCAGGCGAGTGTCTTCTCCGTCTCGGGGAGCTGTTTCGCGAAGGCGGTCTGACCTATGCCGACGATGGCCGTGGCGTCCTTGAGCACCGAACCTCCTCATGGGGCAGCACTGCTGACAGCGCGTCAGGCTACAACTAATCTGACGGATAGTCAGCTACAGGAGGTTGGGTATGAACATGCGCGGCGACCTGGAGTGGGGCACGATCCCCGGTCTCGTACGAGCGGCCGCCGAGCGGTACGGCCCGCGGGAGGCCGTCGTCGACGGCCGCAACCGCGTCGGCTACGCCGAACTCGGCGAACGCGTCGAGCGGGCCGCGGCCGCCTGTCTCGCCACCGGCATACGGGTGGGGGACCGGGTCGCGATCTGGGCCCCCAACACCCTCGACTGGATCGTCTCCGCGCTCGGCGCCGTCACCGCCGGCGCCGTCCTGGTCCCGCTGAACACCCGCTTCAAGGGAACCGAGGCGGCGTACGTCCTCCAGCGCTCCCGCGCCCGGCTGCTCTTCGTCACCGGCACCTTCCTCGGCACCTCGTACGTGGCCTCCCTGCGCCGCTCCGGGGTCGCGCTCCCGGACCTGGAGAGGGTCGTGGTGCTCGGCGACAGCGCGCCCGAGGAGTGGACGACCTGGAAGGAGTTCCTGGCGGAGGGCGACGGCGTCCCCGCGGCCCGGGTCCACGCGTGGGCCGCCGCCATCGACCCCGCGGCCCCCTCGGACATCATCTACACCTCCGGCACCACCGGCCGACCCAAGGGCGCCGTCATCAGCCACGCCCAGAGCCTGCGCTGCTACGCGATCTGGTCCGAGCTGGCCGGCCTGCGCGAGGGCGACCGCTATCTCGTGGTCAACCCCTTCTTCCACACCTTCGGCTACAAGGCCGGGATCCTCGCCTGTCTGATGCGGGGCGCGGTGATCGTCCCGCAGCCGGTGTTCACGGTCGACACGGTCCTCGCCAACATCGCCGCCGAGCGCATCACCGTCCTCCCCGGCCCGCCCACCCTTCACCAGTCCCTCCTGGACCACCCGGCCCGCGGGGGCCACGACCTCTCCACCCTCCGCCTGGTCGTGACGGGCGCGGCGGTGGTCCCCCTCCGTCTGGTCGAGCGCCTCCGCTCCGAACTCGGCGTCGGCACGGTCCTCACGGCGTACGGCCTCTCCGAGGCGAGCGGCATCGTCACCATGTGCCGCCGCGAGGACCCGGCCGAGACGGTGGCCACCACCTCGGGCCGCGCGATCCCCGGCACGGAGGTCCGCGTCTCGCCGACGGGCGAGGTCCTGGTCCGCGGCCCTCATGTGATGACCGGCTACTTCGAGGACGATGCGGAGACGGCGGCGGCGATCGACGAGGACGGCTGGCTCCACACGGGGGACATCGGCGTCCTCGACGAGCAGGGCAACCTGCGCATCACCGACCGCCTCAAGGACATGTTCATCGTCGGCGGCTTCAACGCCTACCCGGCCGAGATCGAGCAACTCCTCGGCCTCCACCCGGACATCGCGGACGTCGCCGTCATCGGCGTCCCGGACCCGAGGCTGGGGGAGGTGGGCAAGGCGTTCGCGGTCCGCAGGCCGGGCGCGCGGGTCACGGCGGACGATCTGATCGCCTGGTCGCGGCGGGAGATGGCGAACTTCAAGGTGCCGAGGGAGGTCGAGTTCGTGACGGAGCTGCCGAGGAACGCGAGCGGGAAGGTGGTGAAGGGGGAGCTGAGGGCGAGGAGCGCGGGCGCGGCCTGAGCGCGCGCCCCCCCGAAGGGAGTGCAACCGTCCGCCGCCGTGTACACGTCATAGGGGCAGTCCTCGGCGAACCGCAGACCCACCTCCCCTGGAGCAGCCCGTGTCCTCGCCAGCGTCTTCCGAGATCCCCCTCACCCTGACCCCGCAGCAGGCGGCCCAGGGCGTGATCATCACCGTCACGCTGCCGACCGGCCCCGCCCACCTCAGCGTCCGCCCCTGCCGTCACGGCGAACTCGTCGCCGCACGGCTGGGCGAGGGCACGGTGTACCTGCGCATCACCGTCGCGGGCGCACAGAAGAAGGGCGGCGTCCTCGGCTGCCTGATCCCGCTCGCCGTCCTCGGCGCGATCATCGCGGGCTCGTACGTCCTGAGCGACGACAAGGACGACAGGGCGGGCTCGACGGGCCCCGGCCCGATCCCGACGTTCTCCTACCCGCCGCCGCCCACCTTCGACGTGGACGGCACCCCCGCCACCACGCCCACGGAGAAGGAACCCGACCCGTACGAGAAGGGCACCTGCCTCAACGGCTCGCTCCCGGACTCGACGACCGCGCAGTCCGTCAGCGGCGTCGACGAGGTCCCGTGCTCGGCGTCCGACGCCCACTACAAGGTGATCCAGACGTTCCCGTTCACCTCCGACATGAACCGCTGCAACGCCAACCCCAAGACCCAGTACGCCTTCTCGCACCGCTACACGATGAACGGTGCCGTCGTCAGCCAGTACGTCTACTGCCTGATCGGCCTCGGCTCGTACGCCCGCTGAGGCCGGAGCCGCCGGGCCGGGGACGCGATGCCGCGCTCCGAGGGCCGTACACACACCGGAGGGGCCGGGCAGCTGCCCGGCCCCTCATCGTGCGGTGGTCCGATCGCGTTGCGCACGGTCCTGCCGGTACGGATCCCCCCTGGTTCCGTTCCGGTGTCCCCCAAGCCCGTGTGCTCCCCCGTCGACCGGACCTCCCGTGTCGGCCCGGCGGCTCCCCCGAAGTCGCCGCCGCGGCCGTTCCCCGTCGGGAGTGGTCTACTTGGCCGGCTCCGTGGTGGCGTGCATGTCCTTGGCGGGGGCCGCCTCGCCGTTTCCACCGGTGATCTTCTCGGTGATCGCGCCGACCGCGGGCTCGGAGGTCGCGTGCATGTCCTTGGTGACGACGGACTCGTCGCGGCCACCCGTGATCTTGCCGGTGATCGCGTCGACCGCCGGCTCGGAGGTGGCGTGCATGTCCTTGGTGGTGATGATCGGGTCCTGCTTGATCGGGTCGGTCATGCTCGTCAACTCCTGCGTGTGATGTCCGAGATGGGGGGAGATCCGCCCAGCCGTTCCCCCGTGGACAGCTGGGCGAATCTCCGGGGCCGATCACCCTAGTACTCAGGGGCTGTGGCCCTCATCGGCGACCCGTCTGCCCCCCGACGCGGCGGATCGTCATGGGAAGAGCATGCCGGGTGGCGATAAACGAACGATGAACGTACTGGCCGCAGGCCCTACGCCGCCTTCACGGGCGTCAGCAGCGCACGGACCTCGGCGGCCTCCGGGGCCCCCAGGGCGTCGAAGATGCCGAGTGCCTCCTGCCAGCAGACCAGCGCCCGGCCGCTCTGGCCGATGCCGAAGAGGGCACGGCCCAGGACGGTGAGGACGTTGCCCCGCCGCCACTCGCCCCCGATGCCCCGCAGCACCGTGAGGGCCATCTCGGCGTTCGAGGCCGCCTGGGCGTGCCGGCGGGCGGCGATGTCCACCTCGGACAGCCGGAAGAGCGTCATGCCCTCCCACAGCCGCTGCCTGCTGTCGGCGAAGACCGCCAGCGCCTCGCGGAGCTGTTCGGCCGCCGCGGCGAGCTGGTCGTCCTGGGTGAGGGCGAGGCCGAGGGCGTACCGGCCGTTGGCTCCGCGGAGCGCGTGTCCCATCGAGTCGTAGATCTCCGTGCCCTGGCGGGCGAGCGCTATGGCGCTCGGCGTACGGCCCATGGCCAGGTGGATGCGCGAGAGATTGCAGAGGGCGCTCGCCTCTCCCGGCTCGTCCCCGATCTCGCGGAACCGTTCGATCGCCTCGGTGAGGTACTGCTCGCCCTCCACGAAGCGGTTCTGGTAGAGCGCGATGATCCCCCGGGCGTTGGCGGACCAGCAGGCGGGCAAGGGGTCTCCGGCCCGATCCGCGTGCGGCAGGGCGAGTTCCGCGTCCCGGTCCGCCTCCTTGAAGCGGCCCGCCGTGTGATGGACACCCGCGAGAACCATGAGCGCGCGGCCCTCGGCCCTGCCGTCGGCGCGGCTGCGCGCGGCATCACGCACGACGACGCCCGTCGCCTCGAACTCCCTGGAGTTCGCTCCCGACTCCCCGAGGTCCAGCGACGCCCACAGCAGGTCCACCGCGCGACGGAGGGTGGTGGGGGACGCGGCCGACTGGCGGACCATGGCCAGGAGGCAGTTGGCCTCCGCGTAGAGCCAGTCCTGGGCCTCGTGGCGGTCGGTGAAGGTCAGGCCCTCGTACGAGGCCGGCTCCAGGTGGTCCACCAGCCGGTCGCCGGGGCGCTCGATCGCGTACACCCGCGCCGCGGTCGACAGGTAGAAGTCCAGGAGGCGGGAGAGGGCCGCCTCCTTCTCCGTCGGGGGCTGTTCGTCGCGGTCCGCGCACGCACGCGCGTAGAGGCGCACCAGGTCGTGGTAGCGGTAGCGGCCCGGCGCCGCCGACTCCAGGAGGGACGTGTCGACCAGCGCCTCCAGGAGGTCCTCCGTGTCCCAGAGCGGGAGGTCGAGGACCGCCGCGGCCGCCGCGAGCGAGATGTCCGGGCCGTCCGCCAGGCCCAGCAGGCGGAACGCGCGCGCCTGCGCGGGCTCCAGCTGCCCGTAGCCGAGCTCGAAGGTGGCCTTCACGGCCAGGTCGCCCGCCTGGAGTTCGTCGAGGCGCCGCCGCTCGTCCGCCAGCTTCGCCGCCAGGACCGACACCGTCCACGTCCGGCGGGCCGCCAGGCGCGAGGCCGCGATCCGGATCGCCAGGGGCAGGAAACCGCAGGCCGCCACCACGTCGAGGGCCGCCTCGCGCTCCGACTGGACCCGCTCCGCGCCCACGATCCGGGTGAACAGCTGGAGCGCCTCCTCGGGGGACATCACGTCCAGGTCCACCAGATGCGCCCCCGCCAGGTCGACCATCCGGATCCGGCTCGTCACGAGCGCCGCGCAGCCCGCCGTCCCCGGCAGCAGCGGGCGGATCTGCGCCGCGTCCCGCGCGTTGTCCAGGAGGACCAGGACCCGGCGTCCGTCCAGCGTCGAGCGGTACAGCGCGGCCCGGTCGTCGAGTGAGTCCGGAATGGCCGAGTCCGGGGTTCCGAGGGCGCGGAGGAAGGAGCCGAGGACCGTCTCCGGCGCGGCCGCCCGGGAGCCCGCCCCCTGGAGGTCCACGTACAGCTGCCCGTCCGGGAAGTGCGGCCGCGCCTCGTGCGCGACGTGCACGGCCAGCGTCGTCTTGCCGACCCCGCCGATGCCGGCCAGCGCCGACACCGCCATGACATGGCCCTCGGCCGTGGCGAGCCGCGCGCTCAGCTCCCGTACGAACGGCGCCCGGCCCGTGAAGTCCGGGACGGTCGCCGGGAGCTGCGCGGGACGGGCGACGGGCGCGGCGGCCGGGGCGGCCTCCTCCACCGGGCGGGCGAGCTCGGCGTCGGCCTGCAGGATGCGCTGCTGGAGCCGCGAGAGTTCGGGAGCGGGGTCGACGCCCAGCTCGTCGGCGAGCAGCCGGCGCGTGTCCGCGTACACCGCGAGCGCCTCGGCCTGCCGTCCGCTCCGGTAGAGGGCGAGCATCAGCAGCTCGCGGAGCCGCTCCCGCAGCGGATGCGCGGCGGTGAGCGCGGTCAGTTCGGACACGGCCTCCGCGTGCGCGCCGACCTCCAGGTCGACGTCGAGGCGGGTCTCCAGGAGGGTGAGCCGCCACTCCTCCAGACGGGTCCGCTGCGTCTCGGCGTACGGCCCCGGTACGGAGGCCAGCACCTCGCCGTCCCACAGGTCCAGCGCCTCCGCGAGCCGGTCGCGGGCGCCGGCCCGGTCCCCGGCGGCCCGCAGCTTCTCGGCCTCGGCGCCGAGTTCCTGCGCGGTGGCGACGTCGAGCGCGGCGGCGGAGGTCCGCAGGGCGTAGCCGCCGGACTCGCTGACGAGCACCTGGGGGCCGAGCGCCTTGCGGAGCCGGGAGGCGTACGTCCGTACGGCCGCGAGGGCCTGCGAGGGCGACTCCTCGCCCCAGAGGGCGTCGATCAGCTCGGAGGCGGTGGCCGTGCGTCCGCCGCGGAGGAGCAGTGCGGCGAGCAGGGCCCGCTGCTGCGGCGATCCGGTGGGAACGGGTTCTCCGTCCCGCCAGGCCCGGACGGGTCCGAGCACGGCGAACCGGAGGAGTCCGGTGGCGGGGGCGGCGGGGTGGGGAGTGGGGTCGGTGCCCGTTCCCGGGGCCGTTCCGGGGGCTGCGCCCACGTCCGGCCCGGCGTTCGTCCCTGTGGCCGTTCCCCTGTGCGTCCCTGCGCCGGGCCCCGTGCCCGTCTCCGTGCCCGTGCCCGCGACGTGGCCGGAATGCGTACCCGCTTCCTGGCTCACGTCCTTGGTTCCGGCCCCGTCCCGGCCGGTGACGGCCTGCGTCTCCGTGTCCGCCCGTCCGCGACCGCCCTCGTCGGGGTTCAGGCCCGTGCCGGCGTCCGCGCCCGTCTTCGGAGCCCGTTGCACCGGAACTCGCGGCCCGCTCTCACGGTCCATAGCTCCCCCTGCCCGTACCGCCCACGCTTGTTTCGCCCTGGACAGTCTGCCTTGTCCGGAGGGAGTCCGTCAGCATCGGGTCGGCCGTAGTCCGGGCCGTGATAAGGCCGTAAGGAGCCCGTCACACCGCCGATTCCCGGCACGATAGCTGACGGGTCGTCAGATCGGCGCTACCGTGAAAGCCATGGAGACCTTCCCGAAGATCATCTCGGTGGACGACCACACCGTGGAGCCCCCGCACGTCTGGCGGGACCGGCTCCCGTCCCGGTATCACGACACCGGACCCCGCATCGTCCGCGCCCCGCTCAAGGAAATGACCTTCCTCGGCGGGAAGTTCGCCCCCGTCATGGGGGCCAGGGGGGACGAGGGCCCGATCGGCGACTGGTGGGTCTACGAGGACCTGCACCGGCCCCTCACCCGCCTCGACACCGCCGTCGGCTACGACCGCGACGAGATACGGCTCGAAGTCATCACGTACGAGCAGATGCGGCCCGGCTCCCACTCGGTGCCCGAGCGGCTCGCCGACATGGACGTCAACCACGTCCAGTCCGCGCTCTGCTTCCCGACCTTCCCCCGCTTCTGCGGGCAGACCTTCACCGAGGCGAGCGACCGTGAGCTCGGACTGCTCTGCGTCCGGGCGTACAACGACTGGATGGTGGAGGAGTGGTGCGGGCCCGAGGCGCACGGGCGGCTCATCCCGCTCACCCTCATCCCGCTCTGGGATCCGGAGCTGGCCGCCGCCGAGGTCCGCCGGAACGCCGCGCGCGGGGTGCGGGCGGTCGCGTTCTCGGAGATCCCGCCGCACCTCGGGCTCCCCTCGGTGCACACGGACCACTGGGATCCCTTCTTCCGTGCCTGCGACGAGACCGGCACGGTCATCGCGATGCACATCGGCTCCTCCAGCCGGATGCCGTCGACCTCCGCGGACGCACCGCCGGCCGTCGGCTCGACCATCACCTTCGCCAACTGCTGCTTCTCGATGGTCGACTGGCTGATGAGCGGCAAGTTCGAGCGCTTCCCCAACCTGAGGATCATGTACGCGGAGGGGCAGATCGGCTGGATCCCGTACATCCTGGAGCGCGCCGACGTCGTGTGGGAGGAGAACCGCGGCTGGGGCGGGGTCGCCGACAAGGTGCTGCGGCCGCCGTCGGAGCTCTTCGCCGGTCACGTCTTCGGCTGCTTCTTCGACGACGCCTTCGGGCTGAGGAACCTCGACGCGATCGGGGCCGGGAACGTCCTGTACGAGACGGACTACCCGCACTCGGACTCCACCTGGCCCAAGTCGAGGGAGGTCGGAGAGGCGCAGATGGGGCACCTGGCCCCGGACGTCGTCGACCGCATCGTCCGCGGCAACGCGATCGACCTGCTGGGTCTGACCGAGGACGGCCTCTGGCGCCCGTAGCGGGCCCCGCGCCGAGAAGGGCCAGCCCGGCCCGCCGGGGGAGGCGGACCGGGCGGGGCCGGGCCGCCGCGGCGTCTCCCGTCGTGCGGTGGCCCGGGCCCGGGGCGCTTCGGGTCAGTAGCGGCCCGTCGTCGTGTACCTGAGGCCGCCCGAGGTGTACGTGATGCCCTGCGCGTACGACTGCGTGTTGGCGTCGTTGAGCATGCGGGTGTAGCAGGAGGTGCTGCCCTGCGGCACCACGCACTCCATGACGGCGTTGTCGTCCCGGATGACCTGCGCGTGGGCGCAGGGCTGGCCCGAGGCCGAGTCCCCGCACCAGCCCTGGGGGTTGTCGAGGGTGATGCGCGCCCACACCGTGCGGCAGCCCGAGTTGTAGCGGAGGTCGATCGTGCCGACGTGGAAGCCGTACTTCGGGTCGTAGAGGGCGGCCGAGCGGGGCGTGCTGGTGGTGCCGCCGCAGTAGGTGGACGCCGGGTCGGCGCCGTCGTACTGGGCGGCCTGGGCCGGGCCGCCCGTGAACATCAGGCCGCCGGTGGCGAGGAGCAGGGCGGAGCTCGCTTGCGCGGTGCGGCGAAGCAGGGAACGCATGGAGGACGTCCATTCAGGTCCGGTGGGTGAGGACGGCGGGTCGGCGTTCGGCCGCGACGCCTTGCCGCCGGAACCCATCCTGGAGCGGGGCGGCGCGTGCGTCTTGGACGAAAGCGAACGCCCGTGACCCTCTCCCGCCCCTTGCCTGATGGAGTGTCAGGTACGAGCATGGGCCCCGCTCGTGAAAGTGACGCTTCGTCAGATGCGCGGTCGCGGGGCGGCCGGGGCTCAAGGGGGTTCCTCATGGTGGTCTACGGGATGCAGCTGCCGGTCCAGTCGCAGAGCGCGATCTACGCCGAGCCCTGGGAGGCGGCCGCCGGGCCCGCCGATCTGCTCGCCGTCGCCCGCGCAGCCGAGGACCACGGGTTCGACTACCTCGCCGGCTGCGAGCACGTCGCCATCCCGCGCCGGCTCGCCGAGGCCATGAGCACCGTCTGGTACGACCCGGTCGCCACGCTCTCCTTCCTCGCCGCCGCCACCGGACGCGTCCGGCTGCTCTCGCACGTCGCCGTCGTCGCGCTGCGCCATCCGCTCGCCACCGCCAAGGCGTACGCGACGCTCGACCACCTCTCCGGCGGGCGGCTCGTCCTCGGGGTCGGCGCCGGGCACGTACAGGAGGAGTTCGAGGCGCTCGGCGTGGACTTCGCGCGCCGGGGCGCGGTGCTCGACGAGACCATGGACGCGCTGCGGGCCGCCCTCGGGCCCGAGGAGTACCCGGAGCACCTGGGGGAGCGGTTCGCCTTCAAGGACCTCGGGCAGCTGCCCCGGCCCGCACAGGAGCGCGTCCCGCTCTGGGTCGGCGGCTCCTCCCCGGCCGCCCTGCGCCGCGCCGCGCTCAAGGGCGACGGCTGGCTCCCGCAGGGCGACCCGCGCGAGCGGCTCGCCGTACAGATCCAGAAGCTGCTGCGGCTGCGCGCCGAGGCCGGGATCGCGGAGCCGATCACCGTCGGCGCGATCGCCGAGCCGCTGTACGTCGGCACGCCCGACTGGGCCGTCGGCCGGCGCACCCTCAGCGGCCGCCCCGAGGAGATCGCGGCCTCCCTGCGCGCGTACGGGGAGATGGGCGTGCACCAGATCCAGGTCCGGTTCCGCTCCCGGAGCCGTACCGAACTCATCGACCAGATGGCGGCCTTCGGCACGGAGGTCGCCCCTCACCTCTAGGGAGTACGGACATGGGCACACTCGACGGGCGGGTCGTCCTCGTCACCGGCGCGGCGCGCGGACAGGGCGAGCAGGAGGCCCGGCTGTTCGCCGCGGAGGGGGCCGGGGTCGTCCTCGCGGACGTCCTCGACGACGCCGGAGCCGCGCTGGCCAAGGAGCTGGGGGAGGAGCGGGCCGTCTACGTCCGTCTGGACGTGACCAGGGAGGACGACTGGACCGCCGCCGTGGCCCTCGCCAAGGATCGGTTCGGGAAGATCGACGGGCTCGTCAACAACGCCGGCATCCTGCGCTTCAACGAGCTGCTGTCCACGCCCCTGGAGGAGTTCCAGGCGATCGTCTCCGTCAACCAGACCGGCTGCTTCCTCGGCATCCGGACCGTCGCGCCCGAGATCGCGGCGGCCGGCGGCGGGACGATCGTCAACACGGCCTCGTACACGGGGCTGACCGGGATGGCCGGGGTCGGCGCGTACGCCGCCTCGAAGCACGCCGTCCTCGGACTGACCCGGGTGGCCGCCCTGGAGCTGGCCGCGAAGGGAATCCGGGTGAACGCCGTCTGCCCGGGCGCCATCGACACCCCCATGAGCAATCCGGAGGGCGTGGACCCGGCCGCCACGGCCGAGCTGTACCGCAAGCTCGTGCCGCTCGGGCGGATCGGGCGGCCGGACGAGGTCGCGGCCCTCGCGCTGTTCCTGACCGGGGACGACTCGGCGTACATCACGGGGCAGCCGTTCGTGATCGACGGCGGCTGGCTGGCGGGGGTCAGCCTCTTCTAGACCGACCTGACGGCTCGTCAGGTATTGACGGGTCCATCCCGCGGTGCGACAGTCGGGCACATCACGAATCTGACGACACGTCAGAAACTCACGAGGACGGTGAACCCCCTTGGAATTCGGGATCTTCGTACAGGGATACGTCGGCAAGCGCGCCGAGACCGATCCCGAAGCCGAGCACAAGGCCCTCATGGAGGAGACCGAGTACGTCATCCAGGCGGACAGGTCCGGCTTCAAGTACGCCTGGGCCTCGGAGCACCACTTCCTGGAGGAGTACTCCCACCTCTCCGCCAACGACGTCTACCTGGGCTACCTCGCCCACGCCACCGACCGGATCCACCTCGGCTCCGGCATCTTCAACCCCCTCGCCCCCGTCAACCACCCGGTGAAGGTCGCCGAGAAGGTCGCCATGCTCGACCACCTCTCCGGCGGACGCTTCGAGTTCGGCTCCGGCCGGGGCGCCGGCTCCCACGAGATCCTCGGGTTCATGCCGGGCATCACCGACATGAACCACACCAAGGAGCTGTGGGAGGAGACGATCGCCGAGTTCCCCAAGATGTGGCTCCAGGACGAGTACGTCGGCTTCCAGGGCAAGCACTGGTCGCTGCCGCCCCGCAAGGTCCTCCCGAAGCCGTACGGGAAGTCCCACCCCGCCATGTGGTACGCCGCCGGGTCCCCCTCCTCGTACGCCATGGCCGGCAAGAAGGGCCTCGGCGTCCTCGGCTTCAGCGTGCAGAAGGTCTCCGACATGGAGTGGGTCGTCGAGTCGTACAAGACCGCGATCAAGGAAGCCAAGGCGATCGGCGACTTCGTCAACGACAACGTCATGGTGACCTCGACGGCGATCTGCGCCGAGACGCACGACAAGGCCGTCGAGATCGCGGTGGGCGGCGGCCTGAACTACCTCCAGTCCCTCCTCTTCCGCTACCACGACACCTTCCCCCGGCCGGAGGGCATCCCGGAGTGGCCGGAGCTCCTGCCGGAGTACTCGGCCGAGATCATCGAACTCCTCATCCAGGAGGAGCTGATGATCTGCGGCGACCCCTCGGAGGTCCTGGCGCAGTGCAAGCGGTGGGAGCAGGCGGGGGCGGACCAGCTGTCCTTCGGGCTGCCGATCGGGATCTCGTACGAGGACACGATGAACTCGATCAAGCTGATCGGTGAGCACGTGATCCCGAAGATCGACACGGACCCGGTCCACCGCACGACCCGCTTCCGCCGGTCCGCCGGCGCCTGACGGCCTGCCGCCGGGGCGCGACCGCCCGCCGGCGGGCGGTGCACGACGAGCGCGGGGTGGTGTCTTCCCGGACCGCCGCCCCGTACCGGCCCCGGCCGGAGGCCGTTCCGCGGCGGCCCCCGGTCCGGGGCACACCCGTGTCCACGTCCAGAAAGGGACCGTCATGCTCGACCACCTCATCACGGGCGCCACCGTCGTGGACGGCACCGGCGCCCCCGCCTTCACCGCCGACGTCGGCATCCGGGACGGCCGGATCGCCGTCGTCGCCGAGCCCGGCACCGTACGCGAGGAGGCCCGGAGCACCGAGGACGCCACCGGTCTCGTCCTCACGCCCGGCTTCGTCGACCCGCACACCCACTACGACGCCCAGCTGTTCTGGGACCCGTACGCCACCCCGTCCATGAACCACGGCGTCACCACCGTCGCCGGCGGCAACTGCGGCTTCACCCTCGCCCCGCTCCACCCGGACCGGCCCGAGGACGCCGACTACACCCGCCGCATGATGTCCAAGGTCGAGGGGATGGCCCTGAAGGCCCTGGAGGAGGGCGTCGACTGGTCCTGGTCGTCCTTCGCCGAGTACCTCGACGCCCTCGACGGCCGCATCGCCGTCAACGCCGGATTCATGGTGGGCCACTGCGCCCTGCGCAGGTACGTGATGGGCCCCGAAGCCGTCGGCGGGCAGCCCACCCCCGAGCAGCTCGCGCAGATGGTCGCCCTCCTCAAGGAGGCCATGGAGGCCGGCGCCTGGGGGCTCTCCACCACCCAGTCGTCCACCCACTCCGACGGCGACGGCGCCCCCGTCGCCTCCCGGCACGCCGGTCCGGAGGAGCTCATCGCGCTTTCCCGCGCCGTCGGCGAGCACGAGGGCACCCAGCTCGAAGCGATCCTCGCCGGCTGTCTCGACCAGTTCTCCGACGACGAGATCGAGCTGTTCGTCGAGATGACCGCCGCCGCCGGACGCCCCCTCAACTGGAACGTCCTCACGATCGACGCCGCCGTCCCCGAACGCGTCCCGCGCCAGCTCACCGCCTCCGAGCGGGCCCGGAAGTCCGGCGGCAGGATCGTCGCCCTCACCATGCCGATCCTGACCCCGATGAACATGTCGCTCGGGACCTTCTGCGCCCTCAACCTCATCCCCGGCTGGGGCGAGATCCTCGGACTTCCGGTCCCCGAGCGGATCGCGAAGCTCCGCGATCCGGACGTGCGGGCCGAGATGCTGCGGCGCGCCGACTCCAAGGAGGCCGGGGTCTTCCGGCGCCTCGCCCACTTCGGGCGGTACGTCATCGGGGACACGTACAGCCCCGAGAACGAGGGCCTCACCGGCCGCGTCGTCGACGACATCGCGGCCGAGCGCGGCCAGGACGCCTTCCAGTGCCTCGTCGAGATCTGCGCCCACGACGGGCTCCGGACGATCCTGTGGCCGATGCCCAGCGACAACGACCCGGCGTCCTGGACGCTGCGCCGCGAGACCTGGGACCACGAGGACGTCATGCTCGGCGGCTCCGACGCGGGCGCCCACCTGGACCGGATGTGCGGGGCGCCCTACACGACCCGGTTCCTCGGCGACTGCCTGCGCGGCCGCAGGCTCGTGCCCCTGGAGCGGGCGGTGCGGATGCTGACCGACGACCCTGCCCGGCTCTTCGGGCTGCGCGAGCGCGGCCGGATCACCGAGGGCTTCCACGCCGACCTGGTCCTCTTCGACCCGGAGCGGATCGACGCCGGCCCGGCGACCCTCGTGCACGACCTGCCGGGGGACAGCCCGCGGCTGGACTCGCGGGCGGTCGGGATCGTGTCGGTGCGGGTCAACGGCGTGGAGACGGTACGGGACGACGAGGTGACCGGCGCGGTCCCGGGGAAGGTGCTGCGCTCCGGCCGTGACACGAGGACGGTGGCGACCAGGTGAACCAGCAGCTCTTCATCGGCGGCGAGTGGGTCGAGCCCGACGGCGGTCACTACGAGGTGATCGACCCGGCCACCGAGGAGGTCGTCGGCCTCGCCCCGGAGGCCTCCCGCGCCCAGGTGTACGACGCGGCCGCCGCGGCCCGCGAGGCCTTCGGCTCCTGGTCCCGGACGCGACCGGAGGAGCGGGCGGCGATCCTCGACCGGGCCGCCGACCTGATGGCCAGGGACGCCGAGGCGAACACCCTGCTCGCCCGCGCCGAGACCGGCGCCACCACCGGCACGGCGCGCGGCATGCAGGTCGCGGTCGGCTCCGCCCGCTTCCGGCGGTACGCGCGCGGGGCCATGGAACCGGTCGAGCAGGCGCTGCCCCCGCAGATCAACGAGGCGGGCCCGATGGGGAGGGCCGGGGTGTTCGGCGCGGTGGCGGTGCGCCGCCCGGTCGGGGTCGTCACGTGCATCACCTCGTACAACAACCCCTGGGCCAACCCGGCCGGCAAGATCGCCCCCGCGCTCGCGATGGGCAACACGGTCCTGGTGAAGCCCGCCCCGCAGGACCCGCTCTCCGTGTACGCGATGACCCGCGCCCTGGAGGAGGCCGGCGTCCCTCCGGGGGTCGTCAACGTGGTCACCGGCTCCTCGGTGGAGGCGGGGCAGGCGGCCGTGGACTCCCCGGACGTCGACATGGTGTCGTTCACCGGCTCCACGGCGGTCGGGCAGGCGATCGGCGAGGTCTGCGGCCGGACGCTCAAGCGGCAGCTGATGGAGCTGGGCGGCAAGGGGGCCGCGCTCGTCCTCGACGACGCCGACCTGGACTCGGCGGTGATGGGGATCGGGACGACCTTCTCCTTCTACAGCGGACAGATCTGTACGGCCCCGACCCGGGTGCTCGCCCAGCGCGGGATCTACGAGCGGCTGATCGAGAAGCTCACCGGCTATCTGGCCTTCATGAAGGTGGGGGACCCGGCCGAGCAGGGCACGATCGTCGGCCCGGTGATCTCGGCGGCCCACCGCGACCGGGTGGAGTCGTACGTCGAGCTCGGCCGTAAGGAAGGGGCGCGGGTCGTCGCCGGCGGCGAGCGGCCGGACCTCCCGAAGGGCTTCTACGTGGCTCCGACGCTGCTCGCCGACTGCACCAACGAGATGCGGGTGGTGCGGGAGGAGATCTTCGGGCCGGTCGTCGTGGTGGTCCCCTTCGACGACGAGGAGGAGGGGATCGCGCTCGCCAACGACAGCGACTACGGGCTCCTCGACTACGTGTGGTCGGGCGACGTGGCCCGGGCCTTCCGGATCGCGGCCCGGCTGCGGGCCGGCGGGGTGGGCGTGAACACGATCGGACGGAACATGGAGGCGCCGTTCGGCGGATTCAAGCGGAGCGGGGTCGGACGGGACGTGGGCTCGTACGCGCTGCACGCCTACAGCGAGCTGCAAGCGGTGGTGTGGCCGGGCTGACGACGTCCCCGAAAATTCCTCGGGAAAATTTCGAAACGGACATTTCGGGCTGGGCTGCGGTTCCCGCATATCGGACATGGGTCGACCGACCTACCAGTTGGTCGGCCCGTGCCGTTGGTCGATCTTTCAATCATTGGTGTGCGTCCGCTTAGACCCGCCCAATGCAAGGCGGCGATCGATCAGATGAGCGGATTTTGATCGTCCGGATATGGAAACCGCAGCATTTAACGTCCTGTTCATGACTCAGGTGGAAGCGCGGCCCCAGGCCGGAGACACGGTAAGGGGCGTCAACGCCCCGGGTGACACCGACGGCGCGGCCGGTGCCCAGGGTGTGCGCACCAAAGGACTCGGCGGAAACTCCGTCGGCCTCCTCGGCAGTGCCGTCATCGGCATCTCGACCGTCGCCCCCGTCTACTGCCTGACCTCGACCCTCGGCTCCACCGCCGGCGAGGTCGGACTGCAGATGCCCGCGATCTTCCTCGCCGGCTTCCTCCCGATGCTCCTCGTCGCCTTCGCGTACCGGGAGCTCAACAAGGTCATGCCCGACTGCGGCACCTCGTTCACCTGGACCGTGAAGGCCTTCGGGCCCCGCATCGGCTGGATGTGCGGCTGGGGCCTCGTCATCGCGACGATCATCGTCCTCTCCAACCTGGCGGGCGTCGCGACCTCCTACTTCTGGCTCCTCGCCGGTGAGATCAGCGGCAGTGAGTCCATCGCCGCCCTGGACGACAACAAAGCCGTCCACATCGTCACCTGCCTGGCCCTCATCGCCGCGGCCACCGCGATCAGCTACCGCGGCATGACCGCCACCAAGGGCGTCCAGTACACCCTCGTCGGCCTCCAGCTCGTCGTCCTCGCCGTCTTCGTGGGCATGGCCCTCACGAAGGCCGGCTCCTTCGAGACCTCGGTCGACTTCTCCTGGTCCTGGATGAACCCCTTCGCGGTCCAGTCCTTCGCCGCCTTCACCGCCGGCCTCTCGCTCTCGATCTTCATGTACTGGGGCTGGGACGCCTGCATGGCGACCAACGAGGAGACCACCGGCAGCGCCAAGACCCCCGGCCGCGCCGCGCTCATCGCGATGGTCGTCCTGGTCGGCTCCTACCTGGCCACCGGCATCGCCGCCCAGATGGTCGTCGGCTCCGGCGAGAAGGGCCTCGGCCTCGCCAACCCGGAGACCTCCGACAACGTCTTCGCCGCTCTCGCCGGCCCGGTCATGGGCCCCACGCTCGGCATCCTGCTCTTCGTCGCGGTCCTCGCCTCGGCGGCCGCCAGCCTCCAGACCACGTTCATCCCGGTCGCCCGCACGGTGCTCGCGATGTCCACGTACGAGGCCCTGCCGAAGTCCTTCACCAAGGTCCACCCGGTCTTCAAGACCCCCGGCAAGGCCACGGTCGTGGCCGGTGTCGCCACCGGCGTCTTCTACACCGTGATGACCCTGCTCAGCGAGAACGTCCTGGTCGACACCATCTACGCGCTCGGCCTGATGATCTGCTTCTACTACGCGCTCACGGCCTTCGCCTGCGTCTGGTACTTCCGGGGCGAGCTCTTCCGCTCCGGCCGGGACTTCGCCTACAAGGGCCTGATGCCGCTGCTCGGCGGACTGATGCTGACGGCGGTCTTCGGCAAGACGCTGTACGACATGTGGGACCCGGCCTACGGCTCCGGCTCCGCGGTCTTCGGTGTCGGCTCGGTCTTCGTGATCGGCGTCGGACTGCTGCTCATCGGCGTGGTGATCATGCTGGTCATGCAGCGCCGGAGTCCCGCGTTCTTCCGCGGTGAGGTCCTGACGAAGGAGACGCCGTCGCTGGTCGTCGCCGACTGAGTCCGGCGCGTCCGGCGCGTCCGGCGCGTCCGGCAGAGCATTCCTGAGTCATGGAGAAGACGCGAAGGTGGCGGGCCCGTGGGGGGTCCCGCCACCTTCGTCCTTCGTCCTTCGCCGCCCGCCGTACGGCTCAGTGGTGTCCGGGGAGCAGGCGCTCCACCGCCGCGTTCGCGGGCGGCAGGTCCGGCGTACCGGCCGGCTTGGCCTTCGGGGTCAGGACGCCGCTGAGCGGCACGACCGACGGCAGGCTCGCGTCGGCGGCGGCGGTTCCGGCCGCGGCGAGGCCGCCGGTCGCGGCGAAACAGGTCAGGGCGACTGCGGTGAGCATCTTCTTCATGCCCGCACCAACGCGGACGGCGTGGATCCGGTTACGAGGACGCTCCAGGAGCCCCTCCCGGACGCATCCCTAGGATGCATCCATGTATGGGGAAACGAACTGGTCGCTGCGCCCCGGGCGGCCGGACGACATCGAGGCGATCGCGGAGCTGCGGGCGGTCGTCATGCGGGACGACCTCGTGCGCCTCGGACGCTACGACGAGCACCGGGTGCGGCAGCGGCTGCGGGACGGCTTCTCGCCGCGGCACACCTCGGTCGTCGAGGTGGACGGCGGCTTCGCGGGCTGCGTGACGATGCGCCCTTACGAAGACGGTGAAGGGCTCTACCTGGAGCACTTCTACCTGACCCCCGGGGCCCAGGGGCGGGGCCTCGGGACGGCGGTGCTGCGGGAGCTCCTCGCCCGGGCGGACGAGGCGGCGGCCCCGGTCCGCCTGGTCGTGCTCCAGGGCAGCGCCGCCCGCCGCCTCTACGAGCGGGAGGGCTTCACGTACGAGTCCGAGGACCCGGTGGACGTGCTGCTCGTCCGCGCGCCACGGGTCCCCACCGGCCCCCGCCCGGCCGGCCGCACCCTCAGAGGGCGACTCCGGCCGGCTGACGGACGGTGACGTTGATCCGGTTGAACAGGTTGGTGACCGCGACCATCAGGACGATCGCCGCGAGCTGCTTCTCGTCGTAGTGGTCGGCGGCGGCGTCCCAGACCTCGTCCGGCACGGCGTCCGAGGTGTCGGCGAGCCGGGTCGCCGCCTCGGCAAGGGCGAGGGCCGCGCGCTCCTCGTCGGAGAAGTAGGGCGCCTCGCGCCAGGCGGCGACGGCGAACAGCTTCTCGTCGCTCACGCCGTTCTTCCGGGCGCTCTTCGCGCCGTAGTCGACGCAGAACCCGCAGCTGTTGATCTGGCTGGCCCGCAGGTGCACCAGCTCCAGGGTCGACTCCGGGACACCGCCCTCGCGGGTCGCCTTCACCAGCTCCTGGATCGCCGGGCCGGCCCCGGGGAGGACGTAGGCGGGGTTGGTCATCCGGGGGGTGGTCGCGTGCGCCATGGTGATCGCTCCTCAGCGTCTCGGTGTGCCGTTCCGGTTGCCTTCACCGCATTGACGGAACGGACGCGGAGGATGTGACACCTTCCGGGCCGCCGGTCCTCTACGCCTCCGCGATGAGGGCGGTGGCGACGGTGCGGAAGCCGAGGCGCCCGTAGAGCCGGGCCACGGCCGCGTCCGACGCCGAGAGGAACACCAGCTCCACGCCGCGCGACCGGGCGTCGGCGACCAGGGCCGCCGTCACCGCGAGACCGAGACCACGGCGCCGGGCCGCCGGGACGGTGCCGACGCCGACGACCTCGGAGACGGCCCCGACGGGCTGGTGCTGCCCCGCCGAGAGCGCCGTGCCGGCGTCGTCGAGGGCGGCCGAGAGATGGGTGAGACCCGCCGCGATCCGACCGGCGACCTGGGTGACGGCTTCCGGCGTCGGCTCGGCGCCGAAGGCCGCGTACGGGGCGGCGACCGCGCTCGCCAGGAACGGATCGCGCGCGCCGACCATCCGTACCGTGACGCCCTCGGGCCCGGCCACCGGGAGCCCGTCGCCCTCCAGGACCATCAGCGGATGCTCGTGGACGGTGAGCCCGCTCGCCTCCACGGCCGCCCGCAGCCCCGGCGTCGTCTCCGCCACCCACTCGAACGCCTCGGGCGCCCCCAGCTCCCGCTGCCGCGCCCGTACCCGGTCCACGTCGGCGACCGTCACCTCCCCGTCGTACCCGAGCGCGGGCCGCGCGTAGTACGGCCAGCCCGCGCCCTCCCGCACGAACAGGGTCAGCGGACCGAACTCCTCGGCGCGGGCGGCGGAACGGGGGACGGCGTCGTAGTACGCCTCGATGAGCTTCAGCACGCACCCACGCTAGGCGCCGGCACGGGAGACCGCCCGTGTATTTCGGTCGCCCCCGGAACCGTGCGTGGCATGATCCCGTCACTCACTGCACGATCGACGGGGGAGACGTGATGAGCAGGACGCACACCTGCCCGGGATGCGGGCGCGACGACCGGGTGCAGGCCGTGCCGGCCGTGTACCTGGGGGGACGTGACGCCGTCAGCAGCCGGGAGCGGGACCGGGACGGCGACATGCGGACCGTGACGCGGACGGTGACCACGGGGCTCTCCAGGGCGCTCGCACCGATGCCGGAACCGCCGTCGTACGCCGTCGGCTGCCTCGGCGTCCTCGCCGTCGCCGTCGCCGTCGGCACCTTCCTGGGCGGGGCCCTGGGCGGGAAGTGGTTCGAGGACGAGCCGGCGCCGGCGGAACCCGTGGAACGGAGCGGCTACCAGCTCGTCGCACCGGAACCGCCCTTCGGCGCGGCGGGGCCGCCGCCGGACGTCGGCTTCCTGGCCTGGATCTCGGCGTTCGCGCTGCTCGCGGCCGTCCTCGTGTTCACCCTGCTGTACCGGCGCAAGGCCCGCTTCACCCGCCTGACGCGCGGCCGCCACCGCGCCGAGGAGCTCTGGTCGTGCGGCTGGTACTGCCACCGCTGCGGCACGGTCCACTTCGAGGGCGTCCCCGGCGAGGACCGTGCCCCCCTCACCCTCCAGCAGTTCCGCGAACGCGTCTGGGCGCACGGCGGCTACGGGGACCTGGCGGGCGAACAGCGGGCGGTGGCGGCGCTCGGCGAGTGACGGCCGCGAGGTCCCCGGCCCGTCAGCGGGTCCCCAGGAACACCGGGTTCGTGAAGGCCGCCAGGGCGCCCGGCAGCGGAGGCAGGGCCGCCGGGTGACGGACCTCGGCGCGTACGTACGTGGCGTACGCGGCCGTCGTCGACCACTCGGCGAAGCCCTCGGCGGCCGGCTCCGTGTGCAGCACACCCTGGTCCGTGACGAAGCGGACCGTGCCGCCCTCCGGGGCGCCCGTCACCTTCAGCCGTACCCTCACCGCCTCGTCGTCGCCGACCCCCAGCCGCTCCCCGATGCCCGCCGTCCGCCCCCGGCCGTCCGTCACCGAGAAGTCCAGGGAGACCGCGGAGGATTCGGCGACGTACGAGCGGCCCGCCCGCAGCCCGGCGAGGATCGACCGCCGGCTCAGGTCGTCGGCGAGGACCACGGTCTGCGGGGTGCCGACGCGATCCGGGTCGCGGTGGGCGTCGCTGTTGCCCATCGCGGGGGTCCAGCGGCCCTGGGAGAGCGCCGCGTCCCAGCCGGCCAGGGACACCTCGTCGTCCGGGGTGAAGGGGCCGTTCCACACCTCGACGGCGTCCGCCTCGCCGAAGCCGAACTTCCACATGCAGCCGATGCAGGTGGCGTGCGGATGGGCGGGGACGACGAGGCCGCCGGCCCGGCGGATCTCGCGCGCGAAGTGCCCGAAACGGTTCTCCCGGGCCCGGTAGCGCCAGTCGACGAACGTGCCCGGATCGGTGCCGATCGCGAGGACGTGCCCGTTGCGGGTGGTGACCTCCTCGCCCAGCAGGATCAGCAGGTCGTCCCCGCCGAGCCCGTCCCACGCGCCGTGCCCGCCGTGGGTGTTGTGCTCGGTGGCCGTCAGGAAGTCGAGACCGGCGGCGCGGGCGAGCGCGGCGACCTCGGCGGGGGTGCGGCGCCCGTCCGAGTACACGGTGTGGAGGTGGCAGTCGCCGCGGTACCAGGCGCGGCCACGGCCCGCGGCCCGCTCCGGCGGGTACGCGGGACGGCGCGCGGGCAGCGCGGGACCGAACCGGAGGGTGATCGTGACGCTGTACGGGAGTCCCTGCGGGGCCACCGTGTAGGGGGCGAGGACGACGTGCCAGGTCCCGGCCCTCAGCGGCCCGGCGACGTAGCCCGGCGTCGCCTCGTCCGCGCGGACGAAGAACTCCTTGCGCGCCCCGCCCGACCAGCCGCGGAAGCCGTTCCCGCCGAGTGCGGTGCCGCGCTGGTCGAAGAGGCCGATGTCGAGGGCGTTGCCCTGGGTGCCGGCGGGGACGGCGGGCCGCTCGTAGGAGTACGCGACATGGAGCTCGCGGACGCCGCGGGGCAGCTCGACGGGGAGGTACACGTAGTCGGGGGAGCCGGGCGGCAGCGTGCCGGTCACGGTCTCCGTCTGTCCGCCGTCCTCGGCGTGGGCGAAGCTCACACCGCCCAGTGTCAGGGCCGAAGCGATGCCTGTCGTGATGCCTGTCGCGAGGAGTACACGTCTGCTCGGTTCGCTCATGGAGGCACCCTGGTGCGTACCCGTGAACGCCCGGCCAACGCGGAACGCACTCGTGTCGCACCCCTCGGAAATCCGGGCCGCACGCCCTACCGTGCCGCTATGCGGATCTCGACCACGATCTTCCTGACCGACGAGACCATCAGCCCCGTGCGGCTCGCGCGTGAACTCGAACAGCGCGGCTTCGGCGGGCTCTACCTCCCCGAGCACACCCACATCCCCGTCGCACGGGACACGGACTACCCGGCGGGCGGCGAGCTGCCCCGGGAGTACGGCCGCACCCTCGACCCCTTCGTCGCCCTCGGCCAGGCCGCCGCCGTCACCGAACGCCTCGCGCTCGGCACCGGCGTCACCCTGATCACCGAGCACGACCCGATCGCCCTCGCCAAGCAGATCGCGACCCTCGACCACGTCTCCGGCGGCCGCTTCACCCTCGGCCTCGGCTTCGGCTGGAACCGCGAGGAGGCGGCCGACCACGGCGTGGACTGGCGCACCCGCCGGGACCTCGGCCGCGACCGCCTGAACCTGATGCGAGCGCTCTGGGCCCCCGAACCCACGGCGTACGAGGGCGGGTTCGGCCACTCGGTCCGCGCCTCGGAGGCCTGGCCGAAGCCCACGGGCGGCGCGCCCCGCATCCTCCTGGGCGGCGCGGCGGGCCCGAAGCTCTTCGCCCAGATCGCCGCGCAGACGGACGGCTGGATGCCGATCGGCGGCCGCGGCCTGACGGAGTCGCTCCCGGTCCTGAAGGAGGCGTGGGAGACGGCGGGCCGAGACCCGAAGGCCCTGGAGATCGTCCCCTACGCGGTCCTCCCCACCCGGGGCAAGCTCGCGCACTACGCGGAACTGGGCTGCGAGGAGGTCGTCCTCCAGCTCCCCCCGGCAGCCGAACCGGAGGTCCTCCGCGTCCTGGACGCGTACGCCGAGTACCTCTGATGTGTTGACTTCGGAATATGTTCCGAAGTAGCGTCGGTGCATGCTGACCCAGAGTGTCTCCTTCTCCGAGCTCTCCAAGAACTCGAAGCGGGTCGCCGAGAGGCTCGACAAGGCGTACCGCCTGCTCGTCACCCGCCGCGACGGTCAGGATCTCTACCTCACGACCGCCAGCTACGACCAGGACCGTGAAGAGACGGCTGACGTCACGGCCCGCCTCCTCGCGGCGCTTCTCGCTGCGGACGACGGGGCTCGTGTCATAGGGCGCGCTCTGCCCGGGGTCTTCCCCTGGGTGCGGCACCTGTCGGCGGAGGAACTTCGGGAGTTCGTCCGGGACCTGGTCGACGCGACGCACGACGCGGCGCAGTTGGACGTCCACGCCACCCTCCACCGGACGATCGTGGGGTGGCGGGCGACGGCACGCGTCCTGGCCGACCCGGCCCTCACGGCCCAGCTCACCAGGCCCCTCCCCGACGAGGACCACGGAGAGGTGACCGCCCCGTGACACCGAAGCGCGGCGACGACGTCGCCCCGCCACCGATCGGCGAGGAGTGGCTCCTGCGCTTCGCGACGAACGAGGCGGCCAAGGGCTGGGGCGAGCTCGGCGCCGAAGCCCCGGGCAACACCCGGCGCTGCTTCGAGGCTCTGCGCCGTGCCCCACTTCGGCAGGACGACCCGGACCGACAGCACCGGCTGCGTGCCCGCCTCGCCACCCGGGCTCTCGGCGGGCGGATCTACCCGCAATGGGAGTACGAGGTGACGGCCGGTGGCAGGGTCCGGTACCTCGTGGACGAGGCCCGCCGGACGGTGTACCTGGTCTACGCGGCGCCTCGGCATCCCAAGGACACCGACTGACCGCGTGGCCGGATTCGCGGCTTCCTGCGGGGACCCGAAGCCTGCTCGTGGTGCCCGCTCGTATGCTCGGTTCATGACGGATGACCAGGAAGCTCGCCCCACCGCGAACGCCATGCGCCGTGCTCTGAAGCGGGCCAGGGACGGGGTCGCGCTCGATGTCGGTGAGGCGGCCGTGCTGTTGCGGGCGCGGG